>JAYTMW010000927.1:0-2111 GCA_043728105.1 Saprospiraceae bacterium
TATATTTACGCACTATTTTGTGCTGCGCACAAAAGGCGTGCTTGAAAATTTTTTCTTTCGGGTTGAACTAATTTTTTCAAATAGAATTTTTGAAAAAAATTCTATTTGAAAAAATTAGTTCAACCCGATTAGTCCTTTTATTAGTATGTCTTTTATCGAAGTTAAAACAATGAGTAAATGTATCGTGTGGGAGCTACAAATTATGGAAAACTAAACACAAAAGCCACATTCTTTTAACAGAATGTGGCTGTGTATAATCAAAATTTAGAGTTAAATCACTCGTATTTGAACGGTAGAGTTTTTGAATCCTTCACCGTTGAAAGCGTCATCAATGTTTTCAAACGCTCAATTTCTTCAATTTGAGACAATGTTTTGAACAACAATTGCTCATAAGTCGGAATGTCTTTACAAACTATTTTGATCAAAAAATCAGCTTCACCTGTAATGATATAACACTCCGTGATTTCGTCAATCTCTTTAATTTTATCTAAAAAGTTGTTGAGTGCGTTGTCCTTTTGCCAAGCCAAGGAAACAAGAACGAATGTTTTTACATTCAAACCAATCTCTTGTGGATTCACAGCAGCGTGATAACTCATCACAACACCCGTTGACTCTAATTTTTTTACACGCTCTAAAGTGGGTGCAGGAGAAAGACCAATTTTCTTAGAAAGGTCAAGATTTGTAATTTTTGAGTTCTCTTGGAGAATCTTCAAAATCTTTAAATCTATGTTGTCGAATTTATCTGTCATAATCGAAATAAAATTTTGTATGCGTATTAAAACTAATTTACTAATCGGGTGCAATTTACAACTAAAAAGAATATAATACAAGTTTTTTCAGAAAAAACCTAAATAAATTTCAAGTTTCTAAGTATTTAAGAATAAAAATTCACGAATTTTATTTGGCTTAACTTATATCATTTAGACTTCGATACATTATTTGGTAACATTTCAGCATAAAATTTTATAACAATATGCTGAATCATTTAGTTCCAAAATATTATATCTTTAACGATTGATGAACGTCCTTATTGTTTCGCTCATATCTTGAATCGTTTTAGTTTGTTCTCGTAAGGACTCTCTTAGAGCGGAAATTTCATCAAAAAGATGGTTATTAATGCGATTTGGAGATGGTAAAAAGGGACTAATTTTAGCTCTTACGTACCAAATTTCTTGAATGTTGCTCAATTGAGTGATATAGTTTTCATAATATGTATTGTCGGATTTCAACTCCAATTGCTTGTTTGACTTGATTTGATTGTAGGCTCTACGCACCAAAATATCATCTTTAGTTACCACCACATATACGTAGCTGTCCTTGATGGCACTTTCCCAAAGGGCAGGTTCAATGAAGCTACATACAACTTTATCTCCTTCAAAAAGCGTGGGTTCCATCGAATCTCCCATCACATCAAAGCAACGGTGTGTTCCTACCTTATATTTGTAATCAGGCAAACTAAACGATGGCAAGGCTTGAATAAATTTTGAATCGTCTAACTCACTTACATAACCCGCATGAGCAGGAATGGGTACGTGAACAATGCGTTCTGCATCGTCATCGTCCGTTACAACAGTCAATACACGGAAGTTTTTATGGCTATCCTCGTCTTTCAAAATCAATGGGCCTTCGCCAGAGAAAATGAAACCAGGATTGATGTTATACACTTCTACCGCTTTGCGTATCACTTCAATGGTTACGTCTCTTCGTCCTTTGAGAATTTCGCTCAAACTTTGAGGCAAATAATCCAATTCTATTGCAAATTGACGACTACTCTTGATAATTTTTTGCTCTCGCAACTTATTATGGCACTTGATAAAGCGTTGGGTAACAATACTATTGATCATATTTTTTTCGCAAGTTTTATTCGCCACAAAGTTATAAAATATTATCAATTTGATGATTTTATACATTTATTTTTCAAATTATTGACAACACTTTGTTTTAAACTGATTATTTGAAATTATTTTGATACTACGCCAATACATTTTTGAGCTAAACCAGATAAGGGAAAGGATTTTAATAAAGTCCACCATTAGAATGCTTTATTGGTTATGGTGCTAAAGCTCCATCAAGCTGAAAGCATGACAAATTGACATCGCACCAGAGGTGCT
>JAYTMW010000928.1:0-6744 GCA_043728105.1 Saprospiraceae bacterium
GCTCAAATAGCCACCGCTAATGCTAATGTGGAAGCCACAAAAATCCGTATTTGGAAAGCAACCCAAGATTTCAATCGCTATAAAGTTTTATTAGAACAAAAATCAGTGACCGCTCAACAATTTGATGCCATCAAAGCAGAAAAAGAGTCGGCAGAATCCACTCTGGATATTGCTCAAAAGCAAGCCCTATCCGCTCAAGCAGCTTTGAATGTCGTTAAAAAACAAGCCAATATAGGTTCGGCTCAAAAGTCGGCGGCGCAAACGCAAGTCGGTTCGGCTTCTCGTCAAGTTGAGGTAGCACGCATCGTGGTTGAGCAGCGCAAAGCTGAATTAGAATTGGCGAAATTACAACTCAGTTACACCGTTGTCACTGCGCCACTCAATGGTCAAGTGTCTCGTAAAAACGTGCAAGTAGGTCAATTGGTGAATGCGGGACAACCACTGATGAGTATCGTGGACGATGCCAGCGTGTGGGTAATTGCCAATTTCAAAGAAACCCAATTGGGTAAAATGCAAATCGGCGACAAGGTAAGAGTAAAAGTAGATGCCTACAAAGACAGTGAATTTGAAGGCACTATCGAGAGCTTTTCGGGTGCAACGGGTGCTAAATTCAGCCTTTTACCGCCCGACAATTCAACGGGAAATTTCGTAAAAGTCGTGCAACGGGTGCCTACTAAAATCCTGATAACGGATAGTAAAATATCTAAAATGCCGTTGCGAGCGGGCATGAGTGTTGAGGTGATTGTGCCTGTAAAATAAGACTCCTGTCCTACCCCCTCAGTATTTCAACTAAAAAAAGACGTTTGTAACAAGAAAAAATAACACGGTCTTTTTGAAGTTTTTTTTTGAAACACATAGGCACATAGGACACATAGATTAATGTATAATCGTTTGATTATCAATTAATTATATAAATTACTTCTAAAAACTATGTGTCCTATGTGCCTATTTGTTTAAAAAAAAAGACCTATTTATTATTTGCTCATTACTTTATTGAATGTTAAAGGGTGTCGTTCTGATTTAATGTATTTACTAACTGTTTTGCGCTTCGAACAAAAGGCGTGTTTGAAAGTTTTTCTTTAGGATTAAAGTAATTTTTTTAACACGCCTTTTAGCAAAGCTAAAACAGTGAGTAAATACATCAAATGGGAACTACACCCATTGAAAGCATTTTTCAAAATAAAATAGATAAAAAATGGCAGCAAAAGGATTTGCAAAAGTAATTATAGTCGTCACGACCATCACGGCGGCGATTATGGAATTACTTGACACTTCGATAGTCAATGTTGCCTTATATAACATGGCGGGCAGTCTTGGGGTCAACGTAGAAGATGTGGCATGGGTGATTACATCTTACGCAATTGCCAACGTTGTGATTATACCTTTGACGGGCTTTTTGGCCGAGTATTTTGGTCGAAAAAACTATTACATCACCTCCATGATTATTTTCACGTTGGCCTCATACATGTGTGGGGCATCCGAAAGTTTATGGACTTTGGTTTTTTGTCGATTCATTCAAGGCGTTGGTGGTGGGGCTTTGCTTTCTACTTCGCAAGCCATTTTATTTGATGCTTTTGACCCAAAAGACCGAGCCATCGCAGGAGGCTTGTTTGGCATGGGCATCGTCTTAGGCCCTACCTTGGGCCCTACCGTTGGCGGTTGGGTTATGGAACATTTAAACTGGCCTTGGATATTTTACATCAACCTTCCAATCGGTCTCATTGCTACCATACTGGCATACAATTTTATTGATAAAAAAGAAGGAGAGGGAGAGAAAAAAGCTCAAATCAAGATTGATTACCTCGGAATTGCCCTTTTAGCCATTGGAATTGGGTCGTTACAATATGTTTTGGAGCGTGGTGAATCGGAAGATTGGTATGCCTCAAGCACCATTGGCGTTCTAACCGTTTCAGCTGTTTTAGGTCTAATTTGTTTTATTTGGCGAGAGTTAACCATCCCAAATCCTGCCGTTAAATTATCTATTTTGAAAGATAGAACACTGGCATTGACCAACGTTTTTACCTTCGTATTGGGAATTGGTTTATTCACATCGGTCTATGTTTTTCCCGTCATGGTGCAGCGTATTAATGGCTTCACCGCATTAGAAACGGGTCTAACAATTTTGTTTCCGACACTTGTCGGTGTGTTTATGTTTCCAATCATCGGAAAAGCTTTGGCGGGTGGCGCAAAACCAACGCCTTTTATCATTGTCGGATGTTTGATGTTTATTGCTTTTGGCTTTTATGGCAGTTCCATGACCGGTGAGGCTGGACGAAGTGATTTTTTCTACGTCTTAGTCCTCCGTACTTTTGGCATTTCAATGATGCAATTACCCTTAATAAATCAAGCGGTTACGGGTTTATCACCCCTTGAATATCCTGGGGCAATTGCGTTGAATAATATGGTGCGGCAATTGGGTGGAGCGTTTGGTGTCGCCTTGGCAAATAATTTTATTTCAACCCATTTTGCTCAACATCGTATGGATTTGGTCAGTAATTTATACGCCACCAATCCCGCCTTAACGGAACGTTTGACCACCATCACCAACGGCATCATTTCTCGAACGGGCGATGCCGTCACGGCAACCGAACAAGCCCAACGTTTCTTAAATTTTCAAGTGGACAAACAAGCCTATTTGCTCAGTTATTTAGATACCTTTCGTATGATTTCAGTGTTTTTTATCTGCATTTTTCCTTTGATTTTCTTTGTAAAAACTAAAAAGAAAGATGATAATGTAGGTGGCGCAGAGGCAGCAAAGGCGGCTATGGAAGCGCATTGACATTTATCAATTCTTAAAACGCACCCCCTCAGTATTTTTCCAAAAAATATCCAAAACAATATCTATTTTACCCCTTCTTTAAGGATGAATTAAAATCAAAAAAAATGAAAAATCAAAAAATTTTCTATTGGTCTATCACCGTTGCTTTGGCGGGATTCTTATTTGGTTTCGATACCGTGGTCATTTCTGGAGCCGACCTTTCGCTCCAAGCATTATGGCCCAGAGGTGAAATCTTTCATGGTTTTGTCATCATGGCTTCGGCTCTTTGGGGCACAGTTGTGGGCGCTATTTTTGGCAGCATTCCTACGGACACTCTTGGTCGTAAAAAGACCTTGTTATGGATTGGGGTTTTCTATCTCGTCTCCGCCGTGGGTTCGGCTTTGGCGAATGACCCTTGGATTTTTGCTATTTTTCGCTTCATGGGCGGGCTTGCAATAGGCGCATCCACGATAGCGGCACCCGCTTATGTGTCTGAAATTGCGCCCGCCAACAATCGGGGCAGATTGGTTGCGCTCTATCAATTCAATATTGTGTTTGGTATTCTCGTCGCTTTTTTATCCAACTATCTTTTGAGCGACATCGGCGAAAATGCTTGGCGTTGGATGATAGGCATCCAAGCCTTCCCAGCGTTGGTCTATACGATGATGGTTTTAGGCGTGCCCGAAAGCCCACGTTGGCTTTTGACTAAGAAAAAAGATAGAGATACTGCCGCAAAAACGCTGGCTCTGATTGACCCAAATATGGACGTTGAGGCTGAAATGAATCGCATAACACTCGACCACAACAAGTCTGATAAAACGGAAACTATTTTCAGCCCAAAATATAGTTTTCCCTTAAAATTGGCCTTTTTAGTGGCATTTTTCAATCAATTTTCTGGTATTAATGCCTTTTTGTACTACGCTCCCCGCATATTTGAAGCGGCTGGTTTGGGCAAAGATTCTGCGCTTTTGAGTAGCGTGGGCGTGGGCGTTATCAACCTCATTTTTACGTTTGTGGGTCTTTCAATGATTGATAAATTTGGTCGCCGGCAATTGATGTATATTGGTTCGGTGGGCTACATTATTTCACTTTCTTTGGTCGCTTTGGCTTTCGGATTGCATTGGCAAGGCATGGCTGTACCCATCTTTTTGTTTATGTTTATTGCAGCCCATGCCATCGGGCAAGGCACGGTTATTTGGGTGTTTATTTCTGAAATTTTCCCGAATCATTTACGGGCGAGCGGACAAGCGTTTGGTAGTTCGGTGCATTGGGTTTTGGCGGCAATTATTCCGTCAATGGTACCCATTTTATTTACTAAAATTGGGGCTGCACCCGTCTTTGCATTCTTCGCATTTATGATGGTTTTGCAATTGATTTTCACGTGGAAAATGATGCCCGAAACGAAGGGTGTTTCGTTGGAAGATATGAATTTGGAGTTAACAAAAAAATGATAATTTAAATATTTATTTTACGAAATAAAAAGCCGTAACTTATTGACAATCAATAGGTTACGGCTTATTTTTTTATTTAACACATAGGCACATAGAACACATAGAAAGGCGTATTTTTTCTTTAAAATTGACTCATTTTTTTCCAAAATCTATCCCCTTCTATGTGTCCTATGTGCCTATGTGTTTCAAAAAAAATATGTGTTAAAATCATACCTAAACAGGTGCCGACAATTGTACTTTATCCTTATTTTTCTTCAAAAATTCTTTACACAAATTCAAAAAATTAACCGAACCTTTTGACGTTGCATCGTAGGCAATGATGGGTTTATGCACATTCGGCGCTTCCGCCAAACGGGCTGAACGGTGGATGATGGTATCAAAAACATAGTCCTTTGAATGTTCCCGCACTTGATCCACCACGATGTTCGCTAATCGCAAACGTGGGTCGTACATCGAAAGCACCAAGCCTTCGATTTCAAGCTCTGGATTGAGGCTTTTGCGCACCAAATTGATGGTATTTTTCAATTTCGTGAGACCTTCCAACGAGAAAATTTCACATTGCACGGGTATCAAAACGGAGTCGGCAGCCACCAACGCATTGACAGTGACTAAGCCCAAAGACGGCAAGCAATCAATGATGATATAATCGTATTCGTTTTTGACTTGTTGCAAGACCCCCCTCAGTATAAACTCCCTTTTTTCACGATTCACGAGTTCCAAATCCGCCCCAACCAAATCTATGCTCGACGGAATCAAGGACAAATTGGGCGTTTCGGTTTCTTGAATTGCATCGTGTGGGTCCGCACCATTCACAAGGCAATCGTAGAGCGTATAGGTTTCGTCGTCCGCAAAAACATTTACGCCGCTTGACGCATTGGCTTGTGGGTCGCTATCCACGAGCAATACTTTTTTCTCTAAAATGGCCAGGCAAGCGGCCAAATTAATAGCGGTAGTCGTTTTTCCAACGCCTCCTTTTTGATTGGCAATGGCGATTATTTTTCCCATGTTGTTGCGTATTGAGTATTGCGTACAGCGTATTGTGTACGAATATTTAAAATTATTTTATTCGTAAATCATTCGTTATCAATTAGTTATGTTAAAAATAAATTTATAACATTTCTCATTACCTATTAATCATTACTTATTATCCATGCTCTATTCCACAAGCCCTCTACCCTCCTTGACAATGCGCCCTTCTTCTTTCAGTTGTTTCATCATGCGGTCAAGAATGCCGTTGACAAAATCTTTACTTTTATCAGTTGAGTACATTTTAGAAATATCCACGTATTCATTGATGGTTACCTTCGTCGGGATGGTCGGAAAATGAAGCAATTCGCACAACGCCATTTTAAGAGAAATCATATCAATGGTCGCCACACGATCGGCTTCCCAATTTTTCAACATCGGCTTGATGTCTTCCAAAAGTGCTTCGTCTTGCTTGTAGGTTTTTATCAATAATTGTTGACCAAACTCAATGGTTAAAATATCTTCTTCTGAAAAACTATCGTGAAAATCACGGTCAGAAGGCATTGCTTTTATGGTTTTCTTGGTTGCCCCAATGATGAGTGAATCGTCATCTATCCAAGACGGCGAAAAATCTTCCATTAACTCGTGAAAATCTTCACTTTGATACAAAAATTTATACAACTCAATCAACATAGCCCTATGCTCCTCGTCGGTCGTTTCTTCGTTCGCCATGTAGGCTTTGTATAAATCCGTTTCAAGGAATTTACGATAAAAAGTAGCTGTGGCATCGTTGTCAATGCGCCCTGCAATCATAAATTTTTTAATGGCTTTTTCATATCGCCCATTTTCGAGAAATTGTTGGACAACATCGTTTCGATAGAGCTTAGCATCAAAAATTTTATCTTTTTCAGAAGGCAAATATTTGGATTTACGGCTCACTTCATCCTTAATGGCATGATGAGCAACTTCCAAAAAGTGATGAAAATTGAGGAGGTACAATTCTAAGGTGCGAGTCCCATAGTTTTCGTAACGACGATTTAAGTCGTTGACAGTCAAGACATTATCTCTACTCTTGGCGTAGAGGAGTTGCATTACTTTGACACGGATATTTCTTCTTGATAGCATTCAAATAACTTTTACGCTGCAAAGATAGATTTTTTACGCTTAACCCTCACCCGTGGCTTTGTATTTTTATTTTTTTAATGGGGGAAATTAAAAAAAGAGGCCCCTCAGTCATGCGTTCCGCTTGATGAAGCCAAAGGCATCATATTTTCGGGTATTTTGATGATGGTGGAACGCTAATTTTTTAAAAGCCCATTATACTTAATTCAACGCTTTGTTTTATTCAAATTAATATCGAAATTTGTTTAAGTTAAAAATTAAATTAAAATCCATGTATAGATATATCAGTGTCCATAAAATAGTAAACTCCATCACAAACCACGAAGCGTTGAAAACATATTACACACTCCTATTAATGGCGGAAAGCGAAGCCGAAAAAGATGCCGTTGATAAACGGTTTTGGCAACAATTCAAAGAATTAAATTTCGATGAAAAAACAGCAATTAG
>JAYTMW010000929.1:0-3185 GCA_043728105.1 Saprospiraceae bacterium
ATAGCGTCGCCCCAATAGATTTCCTTGAAGGGCGTCTTTTGAGCGAAGCGAAAAACAGCCCGTTGTGGATAGTTCAAATATTATGTAGGGTTTCAAAAAGGCAATAAACAAAAACTCGAATTTCACTAAAAAGGTTTATCTTAACTGTCATATTTTAGTCATAACGCCCACATCCTAAAATTTAAAAATTTTAAGCCGTCACCAAATTTCATCCACACGCGCACCATTTTTAATGAAAAAATACCAACTCTCTCAACAATTTCGACTGACACATGTCCAAAATACTGAGGGGCCTATTCCCACCAGTCAAAACGCATTTTATGGTTTGATTGATACCACATCTGATGAATGTGTGGTCATTAACAGCACGATGTACTTGTTTTTACAACAATATGAAATGCCCAAAACACTTACCGAAGTGGCCGATTTTTTTGCCGAATCCTTTGACGCTACCACACGGGAAGTCCTACCAATTGTCCGTTCATTTCTCAACGAAATGCGCGACAAAGGCGTCATTGTCACGCCAAAAACCGCAGAAAATAGCGAAATCATCGCACCACACGCAGTCGGAGCGGTGGTAGATACCTACCGAATTGAAGAAATTTTATCCGCTAATTTGCCTTTAGAAGTGTATAAAGCGACGGATTTAAAAACAAATAATTGCGTCATTTTAAAAATGCTCCGATTGTCCACCAAATTACCAAAACAACATCAAAAAGCCCTGCGTGATGACTTCAAAAAAGAGTTCACGATTCAAAAAATACTGAGGGGGTGTCCAACGATTTGCCAACTGCTTGATTTGACACCCGACTACGCCGTTTTAGAATGGTTTGAAAGTACGAGTCTGCGCCGCCGTTTGGCAGAAGAAAATAAAGGGATGAATACCGCTTTATGCGACAATCTGTTGATGCAAATACTTGACAGCTATGCTTTTATGCACAATAGGCATGTGTTACACGGCGATGTACACGCCCGAAATATCTTACTATCAGAGCATAATCACATTAAAATCATTGATTTTGATTTAGGACATTTATTGGCAAACAAAACAGATTTTCCACCTGTTCGCGGCGGTGCGCCCGAATTTATCCCGCCCGAAAATGTCCAATTTGATGCTTTTGAAATTGTAAAAGGCGTAGCTACTTATCAAACCGAAGTGTATCAATTAGGCATCATTGCCTATTGGATGGTTTATGGAAAAGTCCCTTTTTCGGGCATCACTTGGCAAGCATTAGCCACTGATATTTTATCTAAAGTAATTGATTTCCCACTTACTAATAATAAAGATGAAAAAATTTCGCTTGGGATGCAATTGTTTTTAAAGAAAAGCCTTGCTAAAAACCCTGAAAATAGGTTTGCTTCGGCTAAAGAAATGCGGGATGAATTTTCAGTGGTGTTAGAGAATAAGAAACCTATCGGGGCGAGCGTCTTTTGAGCGAAGCGAAAAACAGCCCGTGAACCGTGCAAATAGGTTTTAAAAAAGTTTCTAAGTAGATACAATAAAACAAATAAAAAAGCGATACTCTGCGGAATCTATTTATATTTGCCACATTCCGCAAGGTATGTGGTAAAATTTATTCAATATGTTAATTGGTCGTGAAAAAGAAGAAAGCGTTTTGCAAAGAGCGTTGCGCTCGCCAGAATCTGAAATGGTGGTTGTTATTGGACGCAGGCGGGTTGGCAAAACCTATTTGGTGCGCTCTGTATATGCCGACAAAATTCGGTTTGAAACAACGGGGGTTCAAGATGCGCCCTTGAAAGAACAGCTTAATAATTTTAATTTTCAACTCAAAAATGCCTTTGGCTCTATCGTACCTGCCGCATCGCCTAAAACGTGGCAAGCCGCTTTTTTTTCGCTAATCACTTGTTGGGAGCAATCGCCCTCAGTTCACCAAAATGTTTTATTTTTTGATGAATTACCGTGGTTGGCTGCCCAAAAATCGGGTTTTTTGAACGCTTTTAGTTTTTTTTGGAACAGTTGGGCGGTGAAGAAAAACATTGTCGTCGTGATATGTGGTTCAGCCGCTTCCTGGATGATTCAAAAAGTAGTGAACGATAAAGGCGGTTTGCACAACCGCATCACTAAACGTATTGATTTACAGCCTTTTACCTTGGGTGAGACAGAGGCGTTTTTAAAACGGCGACATATTAACTTTGAACGGTATCAAACACTCCAAATCTATTTGGCAATGGGTGGAATTCCGCATTATCTCAACGAAATAGAGGGCGGTAAAAGTGCCGTTCAGAACATAGAAGATATTTGTTTTTCAAAAAAAGGGATGTTGCACAATGAGTTTACAAGACTCTATTCCGCTTTATTTGACGATGCCCAAAACCATATCACTATTATTCGTGCATTGGCTCAAAAATGGTCGGGCATGAGTCGTCTCGATATTTTGGAGGCAACGGGGTTGCCCGACGGCGGTGGCACCTCAATGTGCTTAGAAGAATTGGAATCGTCGGGTTTTATATCTGCCTATACAAGTTTTGAAAAAAAGAAAAAAGACCTTATCTACCGCTTAACCGACGAATATTCCCTTTTTTATCTGAAATTTATTGAAAATGCCCAAAATCAAGGCGGAGATACGTGGAAACATCTCAGCCAAACCCAATCTTTTAAAACATGGAGTGGCTATGCTTTTGAAAGTATTTGCTTAAAACATTTGGCACAAATCCAAAAATCTTTGGGCATTTCTGGCATCTATTCCCATGCCTCAACATTTTACCAAAAAAGACAAGAAGGGCAACAAGGCGTACAAATTGACTTAGTTTTGGATAGAAATGACAGTACAATCAACCTTTTTGAAATTAAATTTTATGCTGAACCTTACGTTTTTACCAAGACCCAAGCCGATGCTCTACGAACAAAACGCGCACTTTTCAAGCATTATACACAATCCCGCAAACAGATATTTCTGAGTTTTATCTCGACTTATGGTATCATTGAAAACGAGCACAGCATCGGATTAATTGATAATTCTCTTACTTTGGATGCTCTTTTTGAGATGGTTTGATGGTTTTAGACCCCTCAGTATTTTTAGTGATTTTTACACGAAAATTACTTAATTTAAACTTTTTATTTTAATTAAGGGAATTTGTAAAATATAACTTACCTGTTTCTACAATCCTGAAAGGATTGAATTTGAATAACCGTAGGTGCAACCTACGGAAGATGTAAAAACGGC
>JAYTMW010000930.1:0-5732 GCA_043728105.1 Saprospiraceae bacterium
GCAATTTCAGGATAGACATCCAAAATTTGATTGTAGTTGTCTTGATGTTGAAAATTCAGTTTTTCAACCGCATCGTCCATCAAAACAGTGGCATTGAAAAAGCCATTGTATTTAGAATTAAGGTTGTGAAAAAACAGTTTCAAACCTTTTGCCTCGTCTTTCTTGCGCTGCGTCACACAAGAAACGACCATAAAAAAGGGCAAACAAATGAGTAGAATTTTATAAAATTGTCTCAATTTTTTTATATTTTAGTTGTTATGCTAAACGTTAAATATTTTCTGTTTTAAAAAATCAAAGTTAAACTTGTCGTAACTTTGCGGCGGTTATAAAAACGACCCCCTCAGTATTTTTTTACTTTTTAATAAAATTTAAACAAGTTATACCTTTTAATCAAAACAGAGGTTTCAAAAAAGAATAAATCAAATATACATTACTGAAGTAAATGACTTAAAAACGTGCAAATTTATTTTATTTCCTTTAAATTTTAACAGAAATATTCTGTTTCATTCCTAAGTTGGTCGAATAGGTGCAGCGCACCGTAACCAGAGCCGTTTCGGTGCGCTGCACCTTATAAAACTCGATTATTTGAAATCCTACAAATATTGCGCAGTTCTACTGCTGTAAAAATCTGACCATGTTATTATTGACCCGTTACTAAATAAAATTATACATTATCAAATATCCATTATCCATTAATAAAATCCAATTATTTTGTCCAATAAAACGAGTCGTTTCAGAAATTTCTTTTCAAAACTAAGACGTATCTCTGCCCGTGACATCGTGCAGGGCGTAGAAGGTGGCTTTGCTCGATTCCGCAAAGTTATCCAAAAATCACGTAATACGTTCTATCGTTTGGTTGTTTTGAACAATGATACGCTTGAACAGGTCGGCACTTATCGTCTGTCCATCATGAATTTTTACGTGGCATTGAGTAGCCTCGTTGTGGGTTTTACCATTTTAGGTATTTGCCTCATCGTTTTTACGCCACTAAAAAGGCTTATTCCGGGCTATGGAGGCATTGGCAGCGAACGCACTGTTTTTGATATGTCGCAACAAGTTGAGAAATTGGAAAAACAAGTGAAAGAGCAACAAACCTACATGGATAATGTACGCAAAATGATTACAGGCAATGTGCAACATGAATCTGACATTCCCCGCAACACAACCGCCGTCGTGGATAGCAACATAAACGTAGAACCGAGTGCTGAAGAACTTCAAGTGCGGGCAGGAGGCATCACCACAACCAACAACAATCTCAACGAAGCTAAAGCCATAAACGTATCAAGCCGCAATGACCGTTTAGAAAGTATGTTCCTTTCGTCTCCCCTCAGTGGTCAAGTAACTTTGGGTTTCGATTTGAATAAAAAACATTACGGAATTGACATCATTGCACCTAAAAATACACCCATAAAAGCGGTTGCCGACGGCTTCGTCATCAGTAGCGATTGGACTTTAGAAACGGGCAACACCATCGCCATTCAACATGCCAATAATGTTGTTTCTTTTTATAAACACAACTCTTCTTTGTTAAAAAAATCGGGCGATAAGGTCAAATCAAGTGAAGCCATTGCCATCATTGGTAACACAGGTGAGCAAACAAACGGGCCACATTTGCATTTTGAATTGTGGAAAGACGGTAAATCCGTCAACCCAAGTGAGTATATTCGCTTTTAAAAACTAAAAAATTGATATAACTGATTGAAAATCAATATTTTAGATGAAAATACTGAGGGGGTACTTTTTTATTTTCATTAAAATTATTTTACCCATTTTATATCTACATTTCAAATAAAATCTTACTTTTATCAAAAAATAACCACTTATTTAACTCGAAATTTACCCTTAATTTCTTCTAAATTCGAGTTCAAACCAAACAAGTAAGAATGATATGCAGGCTCTAATAATTGTGTTAATCGTCTATGTTGTCCTCTGTTTAATCTTCTATTTTTTCCAACATCTCTTTTTCTTCAGACCCGAAATTTTACCATCTACCTTCAAATATTCTTTTTCATTTCCGTTTGAAGAAAAAAAATTTGAGATGGCTGATGGTGGCGTTATTGAAGGCATTTACTTCAAAGTGCCACGCTCACGAGGTGTCGTTTATTACCTCAAAGGCAACTCTCGGAGCATAAAAGGTTGGGGCAAATTTGCGAAAGATTTTTTGAGCAATGGCTACGATTTTTTTATGTTTGACTACCGTGGTTTTGGCAAAAGCAAAGGAAAACGCAATCAAACAAACCTTTTCAACGATGCCCAACACATCTATAAATGGTTGAATGAAACCTATCCTGAAGACAAAATCATCGTTTATGGTCGCTCACTTGGCAGTGGCATTGCCGCAAAAGTGGCTTCGTTAAACAACCCTAAAATGCTTATTTTAGATTCTCCTTACTATAGTTTTTATCATTTTGTCAAACAATTCTTTTTCCTATTTCCGTTAAAATACATTTTGCGTTACGACATCAGAACTGATATTTATTTGAGCGAAACCCATTGCCCAACTTATCTTATTCATGGTGTGAAGGACAGGTTATTCCCTATTTCACACAGTCAAAAATTAAAAAAAATTGCGCCCGAAAGGATTGAATTGTTTGAAATAGACAAGGCGCATCACAATAATTTGCCCGACTATCCACAATTTCATGAGCATTTGTATGATATACTTTACATAAAGCCTGTGTAATTTGTAGCGGCGAATTTATTCGTCGAGGCATATAAAGTATTGAAAATCAATAAGTTATTACTCTTGCGGCGGATAAACCCACCGCTACAATTCAGAACTTATGACAATAAAAAGAGTGTTCGATGTCATAAAATATCAACAGCAAAAATACCCGCAAAGTAATGCCTTAAATTACTTTGTGGAAGGCGCATGGGAAGGTCAAAGCATTTCAGATGTGGCGCATCGAGTGGATGCTATTTCCGTTTGGTTGATTGAAAATGGATTTAAGAAAGGAGATAAAATTGCGATTGTACCAATTTTAGGACACCCCGATTGGATGGTTTTTGATTTTGCATGTCAGCAAATTGGTGTCATAACTGTGCCTATTCATCCTACCACAAATGATACAGAAATAGATTTTATTTTAACCCAAACAGAAGCAAAATTGTGTTTAACAGCCGACACAGGTTTGTATTATAAACTCAAAACAATCCTTCAAAAAAGCCAAAACAACATTGAAATTTTTCATATTGACACCAACTCCTCAGGCTATTTCGAGCCACTTTCTTTTAAAAAAGCAAGCAAAAACCAAATTGAATCGCTCGAAATTCTTAGAAAAGAGATAAAAGAAGAAGATGTTTTGACCATCATGTACACGTCAGGCACATCGGGCGTACCGAAAGGTGCGGTGCTCACACATGGCAATTTGGTGAGTAATATCCATGCGGGTATGAGCATTTTTCCATTGCAATATTCTGAGCGTGTTTTGAGTTTTTTACCTTTCAGCCACATCCTCGAAAAGAGCGTTTGTTACACCTACATAGCGTGTGGGGTGTCCGTTTTTTTCAGTCGAGATAAAGACAGTTTTACGCATGATTTTCAAACTGTGCGCCCATCTTTTTGCACCGCTGTTCCTCGCATTTTAGAAAAACTTTATGGCTATGTTCAAAAAGAATTGATGGGTAAAAATCCAATCAAACGACTCTTGATAAAGCATGTTTTGACAGTGGCAAAAAATTATGACCCCTCAGTATCTCACGGTTTTTTATCAAAAACGCACCTTTTTCTGCTTCAAATCCTTGTTTTGAATAAGTGGCGCAACCAATTGGGCGGTAAAATCAAGTGCATAGCTGTGGGTGCAGCGTCTTTGAAACCCGAAATAAGTTGCTTTTTTTATGCTGCCAAAATCAATGTTTGCGAAGGCTATGGCTTGACAGAAACTTCGCCATTGATTGCCATTAATCGCTTCGAAAGAGGTCAGAATCGTTTTGGAACAGTGGGTATTCCGTTGCCACATGTAGAAGTGAAAATAGATGCACCCAATGGGGGAGAAGAAGGTGAAATATGGGTAAAAGGCCCCAATGTGATGCGTGAATACTACAAAAATCCTGCGCTTACTGAGGGGGTATTCACGCCCGATGGCTGGTTCAAAACAGGCGATGTTGGCACGTGGGTTGAGGATAAATTTTTGAAAATAACTGATCGGAAAAAAGACATTTTTAAGACTTCAGCGGGCAAATACATTGCGCCACAACAATTGGAAAAACACATCCGCAGCTCGCCTTACATTCAGCAATGCTTAATTATTGGTTTCAATAAGCCCTTTATCACCGCTTTGATTGTGCCTGATTTTGCCTTGTTACAAAATTGGTGCGACCGAGAAGCCATTCATTGGACTTCGCCTGAGTACATGGTTCACAACATAAAGGTGCGGGCGATGTTTCAAAAAGAAATCACGAAACTCAATAAGGAACTTCCGAACAATGAGCGTGTGCGTGATTTTGTTCTCTCTGAAAAAGAATGGACAAGTGAGACGGGAGAAATGACGACTTCTTTCAAACCTTTGCGAGATATTTTACAGAAAAACTATGTAAAAGATATTGGGAAAATGTATTCAAAAGATTAGTATTTTAGAGTTGTCAACTTTAAAAAAGTTGACAACTCTTGAGAAATCGCTTTATTTCAAATCTGCACTACCAAATAGCACTGAAAATTGTTGACACCATATCAATACTTTGCGTTTTTTCTCCGTGTCAACGCCGCCATCCACTGGCAATTGATAGCTGCCTGAAACCGTTACTTTATTCGTTATTTCTGTATAATTCGTCGCTTTCACGTCGTCGGATAGATAGATGCGCAAATCGGGGCCAGCATCGGTTTTGAAATTTTCAAAAACGAGAAATTTCTTACCCGCAGCATCTTTACTCAACTTCACCGTTCCCGATGTGGCATGGGCGGAGGACGTAAAAGAGCCTTGCAAAAGGGCGGTTAAACCTGGCGTAACTTCGGTGGGAGTCACGGATACCACTTCATCTTTTTTACAAGACATTATCAAAAGATTGAAGCATAAAATGGTTAGGCAAATGGATATTTTTTTCATCTTTTTTATTTTTTTGTTTTAAAAAATAACGTGTAACGACACGCTTTATATTGATTTGAAAACAAAATTAAGCGCAGAGTATCACGTAATTGTAACGGAAGTGAAATTTTAATACCCCTCAGTATTTGACCGTTTTTTCAATGCAAAAATAGCTTATTGCCTTTCCGTCAAAGCCACTTTTACACCCAATCCAACGAAAGCCAAGCCGCAAATTTTGTTGATATAGGTCGAAACGTTTTTATTATTTTTTAATTTGCCAAAAATAGAAGAAGCAAAAACAGCCAACATAAAACACCAAATAGTACCCGTGATGACAAACGTGACACCAAGCGTAAGAAAGGGCAAAACCGTGTTTTTTACGTCAGAATCAATGAATTGTGGTAAAAAAGAGATAAAAAACAAGGCTACTTTTGGGTTCAACACATTGGTAATGATGGCATCACGATATATTTTTTGATAATCCACGGAGTTGTCAAATGCCTTAGATTCGGTATTCAAAAGGGTGTTATCGGTCAACATTTTGAAGCCCATATAAATCAAATAAGCGGCACCCGCATACTTGATGATGTTGAATAATAACAATGATTTTGCCACGATAACGGACAAGCCAAAAGCCGCCAAAATGGTGTGGATAATGCTGCCCGTGCCAATGCCCAAAACGGAAATGATACCCGCTTTTTTACCTTGCCC
>JAYTMW010000931.1:0-1600 GCA_043728105.1 Saprospiraceae bacterium
AAATCCAATTTATCACGGGCTCGACAACATTTGAAAAGAATTTTTGAACATGAAGGAAAAATACATCAGACATGAGTGATTTTGACAAAAGGCTATCCAATATGATGAATGAGGAAGAGCATTTTCCCAATATGCAACAGAATTGGGAACGGCTCGCACCCCATTCACAACCCCCGCAACCTTTAAAAACAAGCTATCGTCAGAAGCGTTGGTTTATCGGCGTTGCAGCGTCCGTCGGCGTGTTGGCGGTGAGTGCTATGTCTTATTTTTTATTGAAAACAAATCAAGAAAATAAGGCGTTGAAGAATGAAGTCACTATTTTAAAAAACAAAACGCAATCTATTGAAAACAAAACAATTACACATAAAGATATTATTTTAAGTGAAGAAAAACACGGCTCCGTAAACGCCCAAAAAAACAGCGTTTCGCCGTCTGACAATCTTGCTAAAAATGAGGTTTTGGATAAAGGGGCAAACATAAAAGAAAGTAATAAAGGTGTTAAAAACGAAGTCATTTCATCCCAAAAAGTGGGTACAAATGAGCCTAAAATGATTGCTTCTAATACCGTTAAAGCACCTACTCCTCAGAATAAAACAATCATACAAAAAGAGAAAATTCTGAAAGAAGGCCCCTCAGTATTTTCAGAGAAAAAAGAGGTTTTAGTTGAAAAACAGCGTGAAGAAAAGGCAAATATTGTTCAGAATGAAACCGAAATGCCTTCAACAAAATCTGAAAATAACGTTATGATTGTGCCTTCTGAAAATAAAGAAAATAACTCGGCTACGGCTATTGATAACGTGAATACCCCAAATCTGAATGGCGAAATGGCGGCAAGCACATCTATTGAAAAAGCGAATTTGTCGGTTTTGCCTTTGAGTATTTTACTCAAATCAACAATTGTTAAACCCACAAAAGGGCCCCTCAGTATGGAAGGCATTTTGATGCAAAAACCTGTTATCATGCACAATTCGCCACGCACGAAAAGGTTTGCCGTGGGTGTTCAGACTTTTGTTTCGTTGGGTGGTGATGAAGGCAAAGACAGAAGAGGCCCTGCTTTAATGGGTTATGGTATTATTGCGAGCTATGATTTGAGCCGCAATTTTGAGGTAATGGCTTCTGCTGATTTGGGTGATATGAGATATGATTTTAGAGACGGCGGCCCTCGGGGTGGTCGTACACCAGAAGAGCCGAAAGAGAAACCTATGAATCATCCAAGACTAAAAGGTGCTTCGGGAAAACAAGATAGGCAGCAATTTAGCCTCGGTTTGAAATATAAAATACCAACAAGTACGATTTTAACGCCCTTCGTGAATGTAGGTTATGACGTGCAACGCTTGGGCAAACAGACTTGTAATTTTAATTATGTAAATGATACAACCAAAACGGAAGTGTCAGTTGCTCAAGTAGTTGACTCTCAAATTTCAAAGAATTTATGGCATTTAGGCGCAGGTCTTGAAGCCCGTATTTATTCTTTCACGGTGGATATTTCAGCGCAATATCAAAAAGATTTTTCAATCAACAACGATAATCGTGTAGTGGTGAGGGGTGGCATTAAATATCGGTTCTAAAAATAATGAAAATGGATTAATTAGCACAAACT
>JAYTMW010000932.1:0-2881 GCA_043728105.1 Saprospiraceae bacterium
GTCGTCATTTATGGGCGACATCCCATAGTGGATGCTATCAAAGCGGAAAAGGCTTTTGAAAAAATAATGTTGCTACAAGGCACACGGGGCGAATTGGAAGTGGAACTGCGCAAATTGTGCCGTGAGTTTCAGATACCCCTCAGTATGGTGCCAAAAGAGAAGCTCGACAAAATGGCGAAAGGTGCAAACCACCAAGGCGTGGTCGGTTTCATGGCCGTCATCGAGTATCAATCTTTGGAAAAAGTATTGCCTTCCATCATAGAAAAAGGCGAAACGCCGTTGCTTTTGCTTTTAGATAACGTGACGGATGTGCGCAACTTTGGCGCAATCGCTCGCTCGGCGGAGGTCATGGGCGTACATGCGCTCGTGGTGCCACACAAAGGCGGGGCGTTGATTAATTCAGAAGCCTTGAAAGCCTCAGCGGGTGCTTTGAGTCGGATTCCCGTTTGTCGTGAAAAAACGATGAGTGGCGTTTTGGATTATTTGGGCGCATCGGGCGTGCGGGTGGTAGCGAGTGATTTGAAGGGTGAAACGAAGATTTTTGACGTGGATTTCAAATTGCCAACTGCTATTTTAATTGGTTCAGAAAGCGAAGGTGTGAACCGCAATTTTCTCCAAAGAGCCGATGAAACGTTCATTATTCCACAAGTTGGTACGACTGATTCTTTGAATGTGTCGGTTGCTACGGGCGTTATTTTGTATGAAGTTTTGCGTCAAAGAGGTGTTTAAAAAATTAAGAACTGTTTTACACAACACCGTTTCTGTAAAGAGAATATGTCTAAAAAAATATAACTTTGTCTAATTCTACTTTGGCACTCTAAAATTGAAAAAGGACTAAATGGATTGATTGTATTTTAGAAAGAAAAATTGAAAATTTTTCTTTCTAAAAATACAATCAATCCGAAAAAAAACTCCCCAAGTACGCCTTTTGCCGTAGGCAAAACAGTGAGTAAATATCC
The DNA here is from genome assembly GCA_043728105.1 of Saprospiraceae bacterium. Lineage (GTDB taxonomy): Bacteria > Bacteroidota > Bacteroidia > Chitinophagales > Saprospiraceae > JAAFJT01. Next base: position 960 of record JAYTMW010000932.1, read on the forward strand.
CAACGTGTAGAGTGCCAAAGTAGAACTAAGAAAGTGTATTTAAAAGAGTTTCTAAAAATATAAAGACATGAAAGGCAAGATAAAACAACTCATCCGTTTTGATTGGGCTATGAAAAGGCTTCTTAGAAACAAAGCCAATTTTGGTATTTTGGAGGGATTTCTGTCTGAATTACTCAAAAATGATATTAAAATAATAGAAATTTTAGACAGCGAAAGCAATAAAGATACAGAAAACGATAAGTTCAATCGGGTGGATATACTTGTTAAAGACGATAAGAATGAATTGATTATCATTGAAATTCAGAATGATAGTGAATATGATTATTTTCAGCGTATGCTTTATGGTGTATCCAAAGCAATAGTTGAACATATTGAGGAAGGTTCAGAATATGCCAAAGTAAAAAAGGTTATTGCCGTTAATGTTGTTTATTTTAATTTGGGGCAAGGAGAAGATTATGTTTATTACGGTAAAACCTCCTTTGAAGGCATCCACAAAAGAGATATTCTTAATTTATCCAAACATCAAAAACAGGTTTTTGGGCTTGATACAGTTCAAGATATTTTCCCTGAATACTACATCATTAAGGTTAACAATTTTGATGATAATGCCCACGATACGTTGGATGAATGGATTTATTTCTTTAAAAATGCAGCTATAAAATCTGAATTTTCAGCAAAAGGCATCAAAGAAGCATCTTTAAAATTAGACATCATGAAGCTGCCCGAAAACGAACAGGCAGCTTACAAAAGTTACATGAGAAATTTGCGTGAAGAAGCCTCAAAAGCACATACCCTTAAATCAGAAAGAGATATGGTTTTATTTGACGCTACAAGAAATTTAATCATTGAATTTTGGAAGTTGAATACGCCAATTCAAACCATTGCTACTGCAACTAAATTTTCTGAAAAGCAAATAGAAGAAATCATAAAGGAGTATCAAAAAGGGAATATTTGACCCTAAAAGCTCAAATATCCGCTTAGAAATTGTTTAGTTTTATGTCAAAATACACGTCTCTTTCTCAAATTCAAGCAGATTTAAAATTAGGTAAAACCAGTTGTGTGCAATTGGTTGAGCATTATTTGCAGCGCATCGAAGCGACAAAGCATCTGAACGCCTACGTCGAAGTTTTTGCCGAAGAAGTCCTTGCTCATGCCTTGATTTTGGATAAAAAATATAAGGCACATCCCGAATCGGTGGGCCAACTTTTTGGCGCAATCGTCAGCATAAAAGATGTGATTTGCTACGAAGGGCATGAGGTGACGGCGGGGTCAAAAATACTGAGGGGGTTTCGTTCTGTTTTTTCTGCCACCGCCGTTGAGCGCATTTTAGCCGAAGATGCCCTCATCATTGGGCGCACCAATTGCGACCAATTTGCGATGGGCAGCGACAACACGAACAGCGTTTATGGCCCCGTTTTGAACGCTGCGGATGAGAACCGTGTGTCAGGTGGTTCGTCGGGTGGTGCGGCCGTTTCGGTTCAGGCGGATACGTGTTTGGTGGCTTTGGGTTCTGATACGGGTGGGTCGGTTCGGCAGCCTGCGGCGTGGTGTGGCGTGGTTGGATTTAAACCTACTTATGGGCGCATTTCGAGGCATGGTTTGTTGGCTTATGGGTCGAGTTTTGACCAAATTGGCATCATCAGTCATGCGGTTGCGGATGCGGCAAAGTTCCTCGAAATCATGGCGGGTGACGATGAATTTGATGCCACGGCAAGCTCAAAATCCGTGGGTAATTACAGTGAAAATTTAGGTGAAAACAAGAAGGTATATAAAATTGCTTATTTTGATAAAGCATTGAATACCAATGGTTTATCAAAAGATATTTATGAAAAAACGCAAAAAACGATAGAAATACTGAGGGGCCTCGGACATACCGTTGAAGCCGTCGAGTTTGACCTTTTGGACTACATCATACCCGCCTA
>JAYTMW010000933.1:0-5261 GCA_043728105.1 Saprospiraceae bacterium
TAGGACACATAGTTTTTAGAAGTAATTTTTATAATTCATTGATAATCAAACGATTATACATTAATCTATGTGTCCTATGTGCCTATGTGTTTCAAAAAATAACTTAAATAAGACCATATTATTTTTTACTGGTTACTTATAAAAATTATCTATTCAAATGCTTAATCGAAATAAAACTTACAGAACCAAAACCAATGGCCAAAAGCACGTGAAAAACCACAAACTCATACACCTCATGCGTCAAACCCCAATAAGCACCATAAAGAAAATAAACGGAAAGCAAGGCTTCAACAATGGTAGAAGTAGGAATATTGCGTGGCAAATACCGCTTAGATTGGCTGCCGCCTTCGTCCGTGAGACCAAACTTAGGTGTACGCACAAAGTCGGATTTGCGACCCGAATATCCTTCAAAAACAGCCACCGAATTGTGCAAACTCATACCCATTGCCATCGGAATAAAAACGGGAATTAAGCGAGAAACACGCCAAAAAGTGGGCCAATAGTCCAGTTTTCTAACCGATTTCTCCAAATTCGCTTCAAAAGTCAAAGTAAAAATACTAAACATGCCTATCAACGAGATGTTGAATAAATGCGTGTTCATATCCAAAATCGGAATAAACATAGACAGTGGCACACTCAAAACGGCCGCCATAAACAACAACATAAACACGCCACTCGCCATCAAATGTTGCGTAGCGTGGATGCGTTGACGGGTCGAAATATCGAGACTCCAAACGAGTTCGAGGAGCTTGCGGGCGTTCTCTGCACCACCTTTCATCCAACGGAATTGCTGTCCTTTCAAGCCGTTCATGTCGGCAGGAAGCTCGGCAGGTGAGCCAATTTCTTCCAAATATTCGATGCGCCAACCTTTGGCTTGCGCTCGGTAACTCAAATCTAAATCTTCGGTCAATGTATCATCGTGCCAGCCGCCCGCATCTTCAATCGCCGCCCGTCTCCAAATGCCCGCCGTGCCGTTGAATTGTAGAAACAAACCGCCTCGTGAGCGACCCGCTTGCTCGACCGTAAAATGCACATTCAGTTGCAACGCCTGTAAAGCCGTGATGATAGAATAATTTTCATTCAAATGCTCCCAACGGGTTTGCACCACGCAAATCTTAGGGTCTTTGGCAAAATGCGGCACGGTTTTCTTCAAAAAGTCGTGATTTGGCATAAAATCCGCATCAAAAATCGCCAAAAACTCACCTTTTGCCAACGGCGTAGCATCTTTCAAAGCACCCGCCTTGAAGCCTTTGCGATTGGGGCGGCGCACGTGTTCGATGTCGATGCCTTGCGCTTTATATTCTAAAACCTTTCTGGCGATGATGTCAACCGTTTCGTCATCAGAATCGTCAATGACCTGAATTTGAAAGCGGTCACGTGGATAATCCATCTGAACCATATTGTCGAGCAAACGCTCGGCGACATATTTTTCATTGTAAAGCGGCAACTGAATCGTTACCATGGGAGCAGGACTACCGAGTGGCGGTGTCGAAGGGGCCGATTTTTGACGATACAACACCAAAAGATCCGCTTGAAGGATGCAATAAGTGGTGATGCAAAGGACACAAAAGCAATAAATAACGAGAATTACGTAACCGAAAGCAACCATTGGTCAGTCTATATTTGTTTATGTTTTTTATAAGAAAAAAATTGTCTCATAATGTGTAAAAAAGACGTTCAAAATTCCGAATCGTCACAACATAATTTGGTTATTTTTGAAATAGAATTAAATCAACCACATTTAATTTTATAAATAACGAAATATCGTTAAAATAATTTTGTATCCCGCCATAATTGTCCCCTTCACCGTGCCACTCACTTTTGAAACGCCGATGCGTTGTCTATACGTTACGGGAACTTCTTCGCAGCGCATTTTTAGTTTCGCCGCCTTCACTTGCATCTCCACCGTCCACCCAAAATTTTTATCTATCATATTGATTTCCAACAACTTATCGTAGCGAATGGCTCTAAACGGCCCCAAATCCGTGAAGCGATAACCAAAAAACCAACGAATCAAAAGCGTTGCCAACCAATTGCCAAAAACCTGTTGTAGAGTCATTGAGCCACGCTCTCGTGCGCCCGTAGCCCGTGAGCCTATCACCATGTCCGCCACACCCTCCGTAATTGCTGCCACCAATGTAGGCAATTCTTCGGGATGGTCGGAATAATCGCCGTCTAAAAAAACAATAATATTCGGTTTTTCTTTTTTGGCCGCCACGTATTCCAGCCCTTTCAAACACGCATTGCCATAACCTTTGTTGGGTTGAAAAAGAACCGTTGCACCGTTAGCTGCCGCCACTTCCGCCGTTCTGTCCGTCGAATTATTGTCACAAACAATAATTTCACGCACCCAAGCACGGGGAATGTCCTTCAATACTGAGGGGATAGATTTTTCCTCATTGAAAGCGGGGATGATGACATCAATAATGGGCGTGGCGATGGGCGTTTTCAGCGTGCTTCCGTTTTTTGTTAAAATTCCTTAAAAGTGAAGGCAAATAAACGGCGTTTTTATCATTTATTTATCACGAAGTTGGATTTTTGGAAAAAGCCATTACGGATGCGTCGATATACTGGGATGAAATTGGTTTTGGGACTTTTGTGCGTCCCGATAATTCGGAACGCACAAAAGTCCCAAGTAGGCAAAATACTGAGGGGGTACTTCACGCACCCCCTCAGTATTTTTACTTATTTCTATTTTAAGTTATGCTAAATTTTTAGAACGCACGCCATACTTTTCATATTTATCAATAACCAATTTTGTCAAAATTAATAATGTAGCTGAGGATATATCATTGGGCAGTGTATCTAAAACGAGTGACATAATTTGCTTCAAAGGAATATTGGGATTGCCTTCCAAAATAGTATGTACCCTTTGAGACACGACATGTTTTATCGCTTCATTGCGTTTACGAGGGAATAGGCTTTCGCCTTTTTTTTCGTTTAAAAAATGGATGACCTCGTGCAAATGCGTGTTCTCCTTCGTAGGTACGTCAAAAACAGGATTATCACCTAAGTTCAAACCGTTTGGCAATCCCCCTTTTGCTAAAATCTCATTTGCTTTTTTTAATTTTTCTGGGAAAAGCACCTTGTCATTAAGGCGATTGAGGCTTTTATCAATTATGACATTCGGAACTGAAACTGCAATTTCTTTCATTTTTTTATCTTTTATGATGTTTGAATTCATGATTTTGGGTTTGGATTTGGGCAAAATACTGAGGGGGTATAAATTAAAAAGGTTCAAGATACACCTTTTGTATTTTGAACCTTTTATATCTTACTTTTCATAAAACAAGTTACATAAAACTAAGTCTTACCAATTTATACTTTTTATCTTTTTCAAGTAATATGATAAGAGAATCCTTCGATTCTTGCAGATAATTCCAGTATAAGGCAGAATTACCTCCTTTTTCAATTATTGTAGAAGATTTAGTTCCTTTACTATCGATAAAGTTACATTTAATAACCTCTTTTCCATTTATACTTTCCGATGCTAATATTATATTTTCTCCTTTTTTACTATTAAAAAAAATAGTTGAATTAATTTCTTTGAAGCTATACTGGGAATATTTTATAAAAGATTCAGAAATTTTATTACCAATGCTATCCACAACTATACTTAGAATAATACCCGCTGTTTGAATAGAAATAATATTTTCATTGTTACTATTAGAGTAAAAACTTGCAATTCCATTAGTGCTGTACTTTCCTATGTTTATTAAAGGTCCGAAAGCTTTATCTCTATCATTTTTACTTATTTTTTCAGGCTTAAAAAAATTAATTGTGTTTTTATCTAAAAATATCTCTTTTTTTGTTGAAATCCCATTTGTCAAATTTAGTCGGCTTATATATAGACCTGTAAGAGTAACCATAGGATAATAGATCCCTCTATATTTATGTCTTGGATCTGGATATTGTTCATCTTTTGCATCTTTTGTGAATGTAGCATAACAAGTTGCATTTATATCTAATGAGTCAGGATTAATGTAAAATTCTAAATATTTATTAGCAGGAAAATCGAAACTCATTATTTTTAAATCAAGGTCTTTTTTAGCAAACGTGTAAAAAGTAACTTTAATATTAGGGTCATCTTTATTTGCTTTTTTAGTAATTTCCTCATAAGTCTGCATATACATCCGCCCCGTATTACCTATGTAAAAATTAGCCCCTTCATTTCTATTTTCTTTAATAGGCAGTGCAAAGCCCCTACTCCATATTGGTTCAAAATTATTGCTAAGTACAGAAACATAGTATTGAACATTTTGCTTTGCTTTTACATCAGGAATACCCACAATCATGAGTTTAGAGTCATCTTTTGACCGAAGTACCCTATACGATCTACTGTAATCTTTACCTTCATTGGGAAGTTCACAAAGTGGTTTGGGTGTATCAAAAGTACCGTCCGCATTAATTTTGGTTGCTTGAATGAGCCGTGTTTTTGATTTTTTTTCTACGTATGTTATGAGCAAGTAAGGTTCATCATTAACTGTTAATCCTCTGATAATGCCACTGCCCCATTCTGTATGATTAACAAATATTTTAGCCTGAGCGTTAGGAATCTCTACTTCTTTACTCAATAATTTCTTCAAAGTTGGACTGTATATTTCTAAAAAAAATTTGTGCTTTACGCTACCAATTGAAGCATCTGAAATACCCGTGCCAATGACAAATCCACTTGGTTTATCTTTAACACAATAGATATTCCCCGCTTTATCTTTCATCATTGCACTTACAAAAGTTCCACTATTTTCGAACTTTGATTCTTCTCCAAATTCAAGTTTGATTTTTTTCTCATCCTGTGCGTGTAAGACATTAAAAATTGTTGAAAGAATTAGTAAAAAAAGATGTTTCTTAATCATTAGAAAGCGTTTTTTTATGAATGTAAAAGATTTTTATATCGGTGTAAAAGTACAATCTCAAAGTTATTTTTTTCAGAAAAATTATTTTACTGTGATAAAATTATTGTTATTCAGAATTATGTAAAAATAAGGCTGTGTAAAAGCCAGTGAAGTTTAATTCCATGATTTTAGGTTTAATTTTGAGTAAAAATACTGAGGGGCTAACAATCCTCCACTCCATCCCCAACAAAAAGTGTCAAAATGTCACCCCAATCCCCTCAACCAAGTGACAAAATTGCCTATTTTTAAATTATTAATCGAAAAAAACCGCTATTATTTCCGAAAAATGAGATTGGATGTTAAATTGAGCGTTCTTTTGCGGGTGGCGTATTGCGTCGTGCGATTGCACATAATTAAAAGATTACC
>JAYTMW010000934.1:0-2509 GCA_043728105.1 Saprospiraceae bacterium
CAATACTTCGATTCCGATACATCTTTTGAGCGTTTAAGAGAGTTAAGTGGCACAACCACACAAGGCACAACCATGCTCGGCATGATGCAAGCGGGGCAACAATTGGGCTTAGATACTGAGGGGTTCGAGGCGGACATCGCCAACTTAAAAACCTGCGAAGACATCACCATCCTGCACGTCATTTTGAACGAAACAATGCAACATTACATCACGTGCTATCGCTTCGATGTGACAAAAGATGCTTTTTTGATTGGCGACCCGTCACGCAACACCGTGGAATGGCTTTCGCCTAAAGATTTGGATAAAATATGGGTATCAAAAACGCTTTTGCTTTTGAAACCAACGGATAAATTGATAAAAACGGCTGCCAAAAAATCCGATAATCGGGCTTGGCTTAAAGAATATTTCGCGCCCGATTTCGATATTTTGGGTATTGCTTTGGTTTTGGGTCTTGGTATAGCTATATTGAGTATTGGAACGGCTCTATTTTCTCAAAAACTGATTGACCAAATATTGCCTTCCAAAGATACGTTGAAATTGTATTCGGGCGTGGGATTGCTTTGTGCTTTGTTGTTTTTCCGCACTTTTATTGGCTATTTGAGAGAGATTTTCCTCTTGCGCCAAAGCTACGATTTCAATTTGCGCATCATTGATTACTTCTATGGTTCTTTGATGTATCTACCCAAATCCTTTTTCGACACCCGCAAAACAGGCGAGTTGATTACAAGATTGAATGACACAAGCCGCATCCAACAAACGGTTTCCTTAATCGTCGGTAGTGTCGCCATTGATGCTTTGATGGTTGTTATTGCCTTAGTTACAATTTTTAATTACAATTGGCAAATTGGTTTAATCGTGTTGGTTTGGATACCGCTGTATGTCTTGCTTTTAACTCGTTTTCAACCCAAAATCATCACGGGACAAAGAGACATCATGGCAGCGTATGCCCAAAACGAAAGCCATTACGTGGATACGATACAAGGCGTGGGCGACATCAAAATTGCCAATCGGGAATCTTTTTTCAAGCAAATAACGCAAGTGGTGTATGGGTTTTATCAGCAAAAAATATTGGATTTAGGGCGCATCACAAGGCGTTACGGTATGCTCAACGAAATGCTTGGAACGGTTTTTATCATAGCCGTTATTTTGTTAAGTTCGCTTTTTGTACTGAGGGGTCAATTGACTGTCGGTTCGGTGATGGCTTTGATTCAAATGGTGGGTATGTTGATGGGTTCAGCAAGTAGTTTGGGTGTTGCGAATATCAGATTGCAAGAAGCAAAAGTCGCTTTTGAGCGCATGTATGAGTTCACGTCCATAAAATCGGAATACGACGAAAATGATACCGCAAAATCCACGATTACGGATTTTCAAGAACTCAAAGTGGATAATATGGCTTTCCGATTTGCGGGGCGCAAACGCCTTTTGCAAGATGTGAGTTTTCACGTACAAAAAGGCGAAATGATTGCCCTGATTGGTGAAAGCGGCAGCGGTAAAAGCACGGCATTACAGATTTTACAGAAATTTTATGCGCCCGAAGAAGGAAAAGTAAAAGTAAACGGGGTTGATTTTGATTTGATTTCGACGAAGGCGTGGCGTTCAATCATCGGTGTTGTGCCACAAGAAATTAAACTGTTTAGCGGTAGCTTATTGGATAATATTCTCTTAGGCGATACGATTGAAAATCCTCAAACCTTAGTAGATTTCTTTGAGAAACACGGCTTTAACCGCTTTTTTGAGCAATTCCCAAACGGATACGCCACTATTTTGGGCGAAAACGGGGTCAATATCTCAGGCGGGCAAATGCAACTCGTCGGTCTCGCCCGTGCCTTATGGAAAAAACCACAATTGCTTTTATTAGATGAACCAACCTCGGCTTTGGATAGAGATACCGAAAAATTTGTGATTGAGCTTTTAAAAAATCTTCAACAAGACATCGGGATTATTCTTTTAACGCACCGCATTTCAATTGCTCGTGATGCCCATAAAATCTATATTTTAGAACAAGGCGTTACGTCAAAAGAAGGGAGTCATCAGCAACTTCTAAAAACGGATAATTTGTATTCAAGAGCGTGGTCTGATGCGATTGCGGCTTGATAAAATAAAAAAAAGCGGTCAAATACTGAGGGGGTATTTGACCGCTTTTTTATTGTAACTATTTGATTAGCAATATTTTACAAATAAAAAATTACTTACTTATCGTCGGATATTTGCTTTTCAACATCGTCAAAATTTCAGGAAAAAAAGCATTGAAGTCTTTATACTTTTTTGAGCCAATATAATTTGATGTTATAAAACTACCAATATCTTCAGCGTAAATAAAATCACCTAAAATCTCTTTGGCTACTTGCTTTTTAGCTTCTTTTTTACTTTTATGTTGTTGAAACAAAGCGATAACAACACCCCGCACGATGTTTTCATTCAAACAATAATTCCAATTGCTGATGTTTTGTCTTTTCATACCCTCATCTTCTTTATTGTAAAGATAGCCCAACGCATCTATCTCTTTTTT
>JAYTMW010000935.1:0-10696 GCA_043728105.1 Saprospiraceae bacterium
TTGGGCGAGTTGTGGAATTTGTTTCAATTCATCAACCCTGGCATGATGGGTTCGTTGGATAGATTCCAAGAGCAATTTGCCATCCCGATTGAAAAAATGAAGGATGTTGATAAACGTGACCAACTCCGCCGCCTCGTGCAGCCATTCATGTTGCGCCGTCGAAAAGACGAAGTTTTGAAGGAATTACCACCGAAAACCGAAATCACTTTGACGGTAGAACTCACGACCGAAGAACGGGCGTTCTACGAGGCCATACGCCGCAAAGCCATCGAATCTATTGCCATGAGTGACAGCGGTGGAGAAGGCGGCGGCGCACGACATTTGAAGATTTTGGCTGAAATTATGAAGCTGCGTAGAGCCGCCTGTCATCCAAAATTGGCAGACGACAAAGCCGATTTTATTGACAGTGCCAAACTCCGCATGTTCGGCGAAATAGTGGAAGAACTCTTAGAAAATGGACATAAAGCCCTTGTTTTTAGTCAATTCGTAGGGCATTTGGCGATTTTAGAGAAGTATTTGAAATCAAAAAATGTGGCGTATCAATACCTCGACGGTCAAACGCCGTTGCCAAAACGCCAACAGCGCATCGAAGCATTCCAAAAAGGCGAAGGCGATTTGTTCCTCATCAGCCTAAAAGCGGGTGGGGTAGGACTCAACCTCACGGCAGCCGATTACGTCATCCACATGGATCCGTGGTGGAATCCCGCCGTCGAAGACCAAGCCACCGACCGTGCGCATCGCATCGGACAAACCAAACCCGTCACGGTCTATCGCATCGTGGCAGAAGGCACGATTGAGGAGAAAATTGTCAAGCTCCACGAGCATAAACGTGACCTTGCGGACTCGCTTTTGGAAGGTGCAGATATGAGCGCACGATTGAATGCGGATGATTTGTTGGATTTGATTAAGAATAGGTAGGATTAGCTTTTCAAAATTTTGTATTTTAGGTTGTTGTAAAATAAGAAATTTTGTATTTTTGATAATTTATTACTGATGTTACACAGAGTTGCAGCGCACCGAAACTTTACAAAACAATATTTCGCTGCGCTGCACCTTTAATCAATTTCTTTACGATTTTTCTACAAATGTTTCGGTGCGCTGCACCTCTGCGTAACATCAGTAATAAGTAAAACAGTTGTATCATGGTTAAAATAAAAAAGTATCAAAAAGCCATTATGTCTATTTTGGAAGAATATGCCAAAATTCGTTACGAAAATGTAGATGGTGAAAATCAGCTCATAGCGGATAAGGAAAATCATCGTTATCAGGTAGTCACAATTGGCTGGCAGGGTAATAAATTTATCCACGATTGCCCCATTCACATGGATATTATTAATGGTAAGATTTGGGTTCAGCGCAACAGTACTGAAATAGATTTGGGCGTTGCTCTAATGGAACAAGGCGTTCTAAAAACCGATATTGTTATTGGTTTTTTTACGCCAAAAATGAGAGAATATAGTGAATATGCGCTTGCTTGAATTAACTGAAAATACTGAGGGGGGCTCTTAGCTTTTTCTTATGTTTTAAAAAAAGAAAGGTCAGCCGATATACTCGATTGACCTTTCTTTTATAAAAAAATAGCAATATCAATTACGCTGCAACCGCTTTATTCTTTTGAATTGTTAGAGAACAGCTTTCCCACACATCCAAAATCTTTTGTGTCAATTTGAGCATCAAAGGCGCAGGAATATCGTCAGTAAGGGATTCAAAAATAGTGGTTACAACTTTTTTCATTGGCAAATTGGGTGTATCTTGGTATAGTTTTTTAGTTTTTATTTCTACTAAATCCATCAGTACAAGTTCATGTTTTTTAGGCATTAATTCACTTAAAGGTTTATTCTGTACATGACGCAATACCTCATGAAAACGAGCATGAGCAGGATCGTTTAAGGCTTCTTCTATGGTTGGTACTTTATTTTCTTCTATATTTTTCATTTGACAAATTTACGTTTTAATTTGAATACATCATAACTTTTTTTTGGTGAATATTCTTCTTCGATAGCATCAAAAATGCCTAAAACATCAAAAACACGGCTAATTGCATCATAATTCCTACGAAAAACATGATTATACAGTTTTTTCCTCTTTTCATCAACAGGTCTAATATAAATACCACGAGTAGGATATTGAGCAGAAAAATCATACACAATTTTACCAATCGTACTCATAATTTTTACAATATCGTGGTTGTTTGATATGACAGAATCATCTATTGAGTTATCATTTACATCACCAAAAGCTAAATTCCAAAAATTGCTTTCGTATGGTGTAAACATTACAATTTTTATAATAGCACCTTGTTCTCCCTCACTTTCAAATAGATATAATGTCTTTGATTCGTAAGCGAAATAGTCGTAATGTTCGGTTATCATATCGTCGTTTTTCAGAATTTTTTTGAGAAAAGTAGGTTTACGTTTTATACTAAAATGAAATATTCCGTAGCTTTATGACTCACAATATATTTCTCAACAAATGTGAGTATAAAACTTTAATTTATTCCTACTTTAAAAACATAAAGTTTTTTCAAATAAAACATTTTGTAAAAGCGTCAGTGCTTTATTGTTATTGATAATCGTTTTAGATTTAGTTTGAAACAACTAAAAACTGATAACCATTTCCTAAAAGATTTCGTCTTAAACGGAAATTTTAGTTCGTACTCAACATTTAGAAAGGCTACGGAATCTATATTGTTAAAAACATATTTTTTCAAAAAGATAAAAATCTAAAATCATCGTAAAACTTGAATTTTTATGCTAAAGTTTATTTTAACCATATCGCTTTTTATCCTATTCCAACACACTCTTTTTGCCCAAATGGAGCATGTAAAAACACGCATTGAGACCGTATTAAAATCTAAGGAAGCAGACGTTGGTGTCGCTGTTTTGGATCTTGAAAGCGAGGATTTTATGAGTATTAGTGGCGATTCACGGTATCCTCTCCAGAGTGTCTATAAATTTCATATTGCCTTAGCTGTTTTAGATGCAGTGGATAAAAAGAAATTTGGCTTAAATCAAGAAATTTTTATTTCAGAGAAAGATTTGTCACCCGATGTGTATAGCCCATTGCAGGAAAAGTACCCGCGTGGAAATGTATATTTGCCCTTATCAAAAATTATTGAATATACGCTTTGTAAAAGTGATAACAATGGCTGCGATATTTTGATAAAGTTGGTTGGCGGCACTCAAGTTGTTGAGGATTATATTCATAGTTTGGGTATAAATGATTTTTCTATAAAAGCCAATGCGGTAGCCTTACTTGAAGATTGGGATCTGCAATTTAAGAATTGGACAACGCCTGACGCAGCAGTAAAAGCACTCAAAATGGCTTTCAAAGAAGGTATTTTATCTTCAACAAGCCATAAATTTTTTTGGAATTGCTTAGAAGAAATTCAAACGGGTAAAAACAGACTAAAAGGTAAGCTGCCCAAAGGTACAATTGTGGCACATAAGACGGGTTCTTCGGGGCCTAATCCCGAAGGCATAACCGCAGCCATCAATGACATAGGAATTGTTACTTTGCCTAATGGAAAACATTATGCCATCAGTGTTTTTATATCAAGGTCGGAAGAAAACAAAGTCGTGAATGAGGGTATTATTGCTGATATTTCCAAAATAGTTTGGGATTATTTTGCTTCTAAAAATTAAGAGATAGAATTAAGGTGACAGTGGACAGCCCGTAATCAATTGATTTTCAATGAATTATAAGAATTTTTATGTGTAATTAACGCACCACCACCAACCGCTGCACCACCGACCCTACCCCATCCGTTTTCAAAAAATAAGTACCAGTCGATAAGCCCAAAGATTTAGTAGAAAAAGAAAATTGCTGCAACGAAACATCCAATTTTTTAGCAAAAACCAAACGCCCAAAAACATCCCGACATTCCAAAACAGAAGCTGTTCTTTCTTTAAACTGAATGGTAAAATCTTGTGTCGTAGGGTTTGGATAAAGGATAAAATCTTTTTGAGACGTTGCTTCAGTATTGTCTCTTTTTAATGAAATTATCTTAGAATACGTGATTTTTCTGTCCAAATCAAGCATTTTTAAACGATAATACGTCAAATCAAAAGGGTTTTCATCTGTGAAAAAATGGGTATTTTTTGAACCAATTGTGAGAGATTTAAAATTTAAACCATCTTCCGATTTTTGAATTTCAAGGCTACCTACTTCTTTCACATCCGCAAAAGCCCAAGTCAAACGATTACCTTTTTTTTCTGCAAAACCATTAAAATTTAAAAGCGTAATGGGCAGAGCCGTGGTGCGTCCAAACACAAAATTATCGAAACAATACGTACCAATTGCACCCGCCAAATCCGCATTGAACATGGCGTTGACACCACTTGTTGGCGTGAAATTAATCGAAAAATCTTGCCACGTTGGAGTCAAATTTACACTGTTATACACCACACCACCAAAATCACTCGTGCGGATAAAAGCAATCGGAACTGTCCTGTTAGCATCGGCTTTTGCCTTAAAACGAAGGGTGTAATTTGTGCCAGCCACCAAATCAATATTGGTATGCGAAAGCTGAATATCCCACGGCTGTGCGCCCACCGTGTTCACCTGCACACAAGCGGATTTTGCGCCTTCGCCCACATTTGTTGTCGAAATATTGAAATTGACAATGGGATTAAACTTCGGTCGAGTATCCCAAGCCACATAATCGTTTTCAAAATTGGGATTCAGCCATAAATTATTCGACACATTTACATTGCTCGAAAGCGTTGCGGAAGGCAAACACCCATCATTTACCAACACCGAAACTGTCCCACTCGTGTTGCCAAAATTCACCGTAATTTGATGCGTATTTTGACCCAAAACGATGCTATTTCCACCGCCCGAAACCGTCCATTGATAGGTCGCATTGGTGATGCTCGGCACCGAATAAGTGACTCCCGTTGTATTTGGTTCAACCAAAATTTTACCCGTAATTCCAATGTCTTCCAACTTCTGATACACCCGCACATAATCCACTTCCATCGTTTGTGGAAAGGTCGTCGTAGCATCGGGTGCTAATGCCCACGGGCCACCAATCGCCAAATTTAAGAGCAGAAAAAAAGGCTTATCAAAAACCCAGGGATAGGGCGAAACGGTGGTATTGGTTTTTGTACTATAAAGAATATTATCCACAAAAAACTTTATTTCATTGGGCGACCATTCCATCGCAAAAACGTGAAAATCGTCGGCAAAAGTCCCCGTCGGCAAGGTATAAACCGAGCTAAACGTTTTCACCGCATCATTATCGTGCGTGTGAATCGTACCATAAGCCTTCGACGGCTCTAAACCCACCAATTCCATGATGTCAATCTCCCCATTTCGAGGCCAGCTACCATAATATGAAGCAGTCGGCAACATCCAAAATGCGGGCCACATGCCCTGCGCCACGGGCAGTTTTATGCGTGCTTCCATGCGCCCATAAAGCCAATCCGCAATGCCTTTCGTTTGCATACGAGCCGACGTGTAAGCATTGCCACCATAATTTTCAGCCAAAGCAATGATTTTGAGCGAGCCATTTGAGACCTGAATATTTTGAGGACGAGCCGTGTAATATTGCAATTCAGCATTACCCGAAACGGTGCTGCCCACGCCCACTTGCGGAGCCCAATTGCCCAAGTCAAGAGCCGTTCCGTTAAATTCATCCGCCCATGAGAGTTGATAACAAGAATTTTGCGAATGAAGAAGGTTTAAAATAAGCGTATTGAGGAGTAAAATGTGTATTATTTTTTTCATAAAAAATTGGGTTCTATAAATCCTCTTGTAGCGGCGGACCTGCCTGCGGTAGGCAGGTTTATCCGCCGATGGATGTAACTAATTGATAATCAGTAAATTATATACTCTTCGGCGGATAAATCCGACCTGTGCGATTAAACGTCTTCGGCAACATCTATCATCTTGAAACCCCCGATTTTAATCGGGGGTCATGTAAATCCACAGATGCCATCTATCTTCTTTTCAAAAACATCACATCATGCACTTAATAGATGTGATGTTTTTGAAAAGAAGATAGATGTGGGTACAGGTAATTCCTTAGCCGCCGATTGAAATCGGTGGTTTCAAGATGATAGATGTCTTTAATCGCACAGGTCGGATAAATCCGCCGCTACAAAAATCCCAAAACCAATTTCAGACGAGTACATACTATTTGCTGTATAGATATTTTTTTTTAGGAAAAACGAAGAGGTAGCTCCGCTAATGCCTGATGTCTCGATTAGGGAAAGTAAGGGCGGTCAAGCATTAGCGGAGCTACCTCTTCGTTTTTCCTAAAAAAAATATCTAAGTTCTAATAAACACATAATCCAATCATATTACAATTATAGTGCCTTTAAAGCCCAAAATACTGAGGGGGTGATTTAATGTACGATGTACGATGTTTGATGTACGAGATAGCACTGCATTTCGTACACCGTACATCAAACATCTAAATATGCGTCCACAAAATATTCACCCCAGCGTACAAAACCAAAGCCGCCGTCACCTGCCGCACAAGGATTTGGTTCAATCTAAACACACTCAAACGGCTGCCAATTTGCCCACCGATAAGCACCGAAAGTAGCAAAGGCAAAGTGAAATACCAATCCAAATGCGGGTTTTTTTGAAGCTGCCCGACGAGTCCAGAAATGGAGTTTACGAGGATAAAAAAGCTCGCCGTAGCCGCAATGTTTTTAGGCGTATCCCAACGCATGAGGTTTAAAACGGGGCTTAAAAAAATGCCACCACCGATGCCCACCATGCCCGAAAAAAACCCAATCAAACCACCAATACTCACGGACTGCCAGAAGCCTTTTTCTTTTGCTAAGTTGTTGATTATCAAGGGTTTATCCGTTTTTTCGTCAAAATACTGAGGGGGTGATATGTCATTGGTATTATTGGGGACGATTGATTTTTTTTGGAAAAACATCAATAAAGCGGCCAAAATTAAACTACTGCCAAGCAACAAAAAAAACGTCCTATCACTCAATTTTATCAAACCCCCAAAATAAGCCAACGGAACGCTCGCAATACTGAGGGGTATGATTTTTTTAAGGTTGAAAAAACCATTTTTCCATAAGATGTACGTGCCGCCAATCACGACCACAATATTGCACATCAGCGAAGTCGGGCGCATCACATTTTGCTGCAAACCAAACAAAGCCATAACCGCCAAATAGCTCGACCCACCGCCAAAACCTGCGCTCGCATATACGGTGGCGATGATGAAAAAGAGGATGACTAATTCGATGTTCATTTTATAGAATGTTTGTAAACCCAAAAATACTGAGGGGGTAAAATTTTGCGTAATGTATTGATTATCAAATACTTACAACTTGACGCAAGTTTGAAACTTGCGTCAAGTTTACTCGCTATTTGCTTGGCGGCAACTCCTTAGTATTCAAATAATTTTGCGTTGAAACCACCTTTTTACCACTTTCAGATTCTACTAATTTACGAGCCTTCCCCGCCACATTTCCACCTTTCACCGCCGCATCTCTATTTTCATCAAAGCCTTGCGCATCCTCATTGATGGCTTCATTTCTCGTCAATTCTTCGCCCAGCGATGTAAAAATTAGCTCCAACGGGGTCATGTGGTCTCTCAAATTTTCGCTCGGTTTTGATAATCCTTTTACCTCTTTGTGTTCCGAAGGCGATAAATCGAAAGTACCTTTGGCAATAATAGCCGTTAAAATCGAATACTCTTTACCCTCCGTAACACCCCGTGCTTTCCATTCGTCGGTCAAGCGTTTTCGGGTTTCAATGGATTGCATCCGTTCTTTAATCCACTCATTGGTATAACCTTTGGCTTTATAAATTTCTTTGAGTCGTTCAAATCCTAATTCAGGGTTTTCCGTTTCTTCAATGGTGCGTCTGCCTTGTTCTGCCAACCACAATTTGAGTGGTTCAGCTTTGGGCGAAGGCACGGACATGACAATGCGCAGTACCCCGTCAGTATTGGCGCAATCGGAAGGATAAAATTTGCCGTCTGAGCCAGCCAATTTCAGCTTTTCACAAATTGTGAAAAGGTGAGGCTCTCGCTTTTTCAACATACCCCAATAAGTTTGAGGTTTTACGCTTTCAGTTAAGGTGGCAATGATGTCAATGACTGAAAAATACCATTCTTCATTGTGCCACACCTTCCGAATGGGCGTGTTTTCAAAATTTATTATTTCGTTTGTCATTATAGTGATAGTTTTAACTTTTCACAAATTGTGAAAACATAGATTGCCGTTCTTTTCTATTCCAGTTGTCCGATTATTTCGGATAACTCATTTTTATTTTATCACATTTTATATGTTTACAAATTTCGCTCAAAATAGAATATTTTTACAGCAAATAAGGCAAGATAATGGAAAAAAAGAATCACAATATTGTCATAATTGAGCAACCCGAAGCCCTCACGCCCGAACATTTTACGGGCTTGAAAATTGGTAGAAAAGCCACACGAGCCGTGGGAATACCCGCCATTTCTTCCTCTGTTTTGCAGATGTTTAAATACATGAAAACGGGCGATGCAGTGAAAACGATGTTCAAAATCAATCAAAAAGGTGGTTTCGATTGCCCCGGTTGTGCTTGGCCTGACCCCGATGACGACCGTTCAAAATGGGGTGAATATTGTGAAAATGGCATCAAAGCCATAGCCGAAGAAGCGCAAAACAAGACCATTGGACGTGATTTCTTTCAAAAAAATTCTATTGAAACCCTTTCTAAGTTGACTGATTTTGAATTAGGCAAAAGTGGTAGGCTTTCAGAGCCTTTAATACTGAGGGGCCAAAATTATGAACCTATAAGTTGGGACGATGCCTTTAAATTCATAGCCCAAGAACTCAACGCCCTCGACTCACCCGACGAAGCCGCCTTTTACACATCAGGTCGAGCGAGTAACGAAGCGGCATTTTTGTATCAACTTTTTGTCCGTCAATTTGGCACAAACAACATGCCCGATTGCTCCAATATGTGCCACGAATCAAGCGGCAAAGGGCTTTCTGACACCATCGGCATCGGCAAAGGCACGGTGACTTTGGACGATTTACACGAAGCGGAATTGATTTTGGTGATAGGTCAAAATCCAGGCACAAATCACCCTCGTATGCTGTCGGCTTTGGAAAAATGTAAAGAAAATGGGGGTAAAATCATCGCCATAAATCCACTGCCCGAAGCGGGTTTGATGCACTTTATCAATCCGCAAAATCCGATGAAAATACTGAGGGGGGGTACGCCTTTGTGTGATTTATTTTTGCAAGTCCGCATAAACGGCGATGTTGCCCTTTTGAAAGCTATACTTTTTTTATTGTTAGAAAAAGAAAAAAGTAACGGTACGACCTTCGATTGGGCGTTCATAAAAAGCAAAACCGAAGGCATAGACGAGTTGATAAATCACTTACAAAACGTTGATTATCAACAACTTATAAAAGAAAGTGGTGTTACTGAAAACCTTATTCGACAAGCTGCCGATTGGATTGCGGAAAAGAAAAAAATCATTGTCTGTTGGGCAATGGGCCTCACGCAACACAAGAACGCTGTGGGCAACGTCCAAGAGATTGTGAACCTCCTTTTACTGAGGGGGGCCATTGGAAAACAAGGCGCAGGTGTGTGTCCCGTGCGGGGTCACTCCAACGTGCAAGGCGACCGCACGATGGGTATTTGGGAAAATCCGAAGCCCGCATTTTTGGATAAATTGGATGAAGTTTTTGAGTTCAAATCACCTCGAAAAGTTGGTTTCAACACCGTCGAAACCATTGAAGCGATGCACGACGAGCGGTGTAAAGTGTTCTTCGCATTGGGCGGCAATTTCCTCTCCGCCACACCCGACACGAACTATACTGCCGAGGCTTTAAAGCGGTGCAATTTGACGGTTCATGTGTCCACAAAACTCAACCGCAGCCATTTGGTACACGGCAAAACAGCCTTGATTTTACCTTGTTTGGGACGAACCGAAATAGACCAACAAGCCACGGGCGAACAGTTCGTAACGTGTGAAAACTCCATGGGCGTGGTGCAAATGTCACGAGGTGTTTTAGAGCCGTGTGCTAAAAATTTGAAAAGCGAAACAGCCATCGTATGCGATTTAGCAAATGCCGTTTTAGAAGGCAAAACCAGGCTAAATTGGTCGAAATTGAGTGAAAACTACGATGAAATAAGAATTTTAATAGAAAAATCAGTCGCAGGATTCGACAATTTTAATGAAAAAGTAAGGCAACCCGAAGGCTTTTATCTGCCCAACGCCCCTCGTGAACAACGTTTCACAACGCTATCAGGCAAAGCCCATTTTACGATAAATGAAACGCCAAAATGGGATTTAAAACAAGGTGAATACGTAATGATGACCATCCGCAGCCACGACCAATTCAACACTACAATCTACGGTTTAGACGACCGTTATCGAGGCATTTACAACGAGCGTCGAGTTGTTTTTATGAATGAAAATGACTTAAATACTGAGGGGGTCAAGCCAAATGATGTTGTGACACTTTCGTCGCATTACAACGGTGTGCGGCGTGAAGCAAGGCGTTTTATCGTCGTGCCTTTTGATATTCCAGAAGGCAATATTGCCACTTATTTTCCAGAAGCAAATACGCTTGTACCGATTACGGAGGTGGCGGATGGGAGTCATACGCCTATTTCTAAATCGGTGGTGGTTAGGATTGAGAAGGATGTAATTGTTTGATAATCAATTATTTATGTAAATTGTTAACTATTTAAAAACGGCTTAATGAAAGTTTTA
>JAYTMW010000936.1:0-1646 GCA_043728105.1 Saprospiraceae bacterium
AATAAAATGGTAGGTATTGAGGATTTATAAGCACTATAAATAATTGATAATCAATTAGTTATAATAATACAAATCTGTTTTTTACTTACTATTATTACAAAAACGACACCTGTTTTTACTTAAAATAGCAAACTAAATGCCGTTCCTTCGCCCTCCGTGCTTTGGACTTGAATATGCCCTTTGTGCAACATCATAATTTGTTTGCAGAGGCTCAAACCAATGCCACTACCACTTTTTCGAGTGCTGAAAAAAGGGATAAAAATTTTGTCTAAAACTTCTTCGCTCATACCGCTGCCATTGTCCGCTACTTTTAAAATGGTTTTATTATTCGACGAAATATAAGCTGATAGCTGAATCTTCTTGGCATGTTCGACTTCTTTGACGGCTTCAATGGCATTTACCAACAAATTAATAAGGGCTTGTTCGATTAAATTAGTATCCACATCTAACTGCAAATCAGGGTTTTTTAAGATGATTTCCAACTCAATATTTTTAGCTTCCAGAGTGGGGTGCATGAGTTGAAAGAGGTTTTCAAACAAATCTCGGGCATAGACTTTTTTTAAATTAAGGGTTGTAATTTTATTCAAATTACGATACGTTTCTGCAAATTTCAAAAGCCCCTCGCTGCGTTTTTGAATGGTTTCAATGCCAATTTGTAAATCATCTAATAAGTATGGGCTTATTTGTTTTGCATCACCTGTTTGTTGACTGTTCAAAGCGGATAGTCGAAAATTTAACGTATCAGCCAAAGAGGAAATGGGCGCAATTGAATTCATGATTTCGTGCGTCATCACGCTCAATAGTTTGCGCCATGCTTGCGATTCAGTTTCGTCCACTACTTCATTGACATTTTGAAATGCAATGAGTTTATAAATTTTATCATCGGTTTGAAAAGCCGTGGCAGATAAGAGGATTTTTATAGCATTTTTATCGGTTACGATAGTTGTTATTTTATTTTCTTTTGGTTTTAATGAAATAACATCTTGATACAATAGAGCATCTCTTTTTTCGAGTGAATGAATGGTTTTTAAGTAAGGAATACCCATTATTTTTTTAAAACTATCGTTCATCCAAATCAATTCACCGCTTTCAACTTCGTAAGAAATGATGCCCGTTTCTACTAATTCTAATATTTTTTGTAAATAAATATATTGCATTTCCTTCTCACGACTGATGAGTTTGAAGGTAGAGTTGATTTCATTGAACCCTTTTCGGAGGTCTTTGACGGGTTCAGGGGCATTTTTTACATCAAAATGCCTTGAAAAATCACGATAATGGATGGATTCTATAAACTGATCTAACTCAAAATTGCTTTTGGTAATGAAGCGCAAAAGTTCCCAAACTTGATATATGATAACAACTAAAACGAGTACGGCATAAGCAAGAAAGGATTTGAGCAAAAGAAAAACACTTGCGCCAATGGTTATCAGCAACAACAAAAGCCGTAGCAATATATTGATTTCGTATTTTTTCATAAGCCAACTTAAATTTCATATTTATTCAATCTTCTGTATAAAGCGGTGCGAGTCAAACCCAATTCTTTTGCCGCTTTGGTGATATTGCCGCCGTGCTTTTCGATGACTTTTAGAATGGTGTTTTTTTCAAGCGCACTTAGTTTCAAATCCAAAGCACCCCCCTCAGTATTT
>JAYTMW010000937.1:0-1739 GCA_043728105.1 Saprospiraceae bacterium
TCCCAAATTAATTCTTTTTAGTTTTTTCTTTACGCCCATTTTCACTCACGACCGTCACCTTAGGTAGAGACGTTTTAATGGTTTGGACGACAATAACGGATTTGAAGATTTCACCTTTGCGAGCATACGATTTAGTGATTTCAGCTTGGTCATTCACAATTGCGATGGAGTAAATATCTTCTTGTTTAATTTTCAAAAAATCAAGAGGCGATTTTGTGATGGCACCATCAATACAATAAACAATTTCTTGTGTTATTTTAGGTGATTCGGCAGGTGTTTTTTTATCCGATTTTTGGGCCGTTTGAGCAAAAATGGAGAGACTAAATAGCATTAGTCCAATAGACAAAAGGTAGATTTTCTTCATAGTAGTTTGTTTGTTTAAAAGCAAAAAATTTGATTAATAACACGAAATTAATCTCATTTTAATTCAAAAACAAATAAATTACATACGTTTTATTAAAATACAATTTTTGATTTACGTTTGAAATGAGTATATTTTATCACTCATTTTGACTGTAAACCCAAAAAAACAAACGGCGACTCTTTCAAGCCGTCGTTTGAATGTGTAGAAACGCTATGCACCTGCGTCTGTTGACCAGTTTATCAGCTCTGGATGTGGAATCGCTTTAACATCTGCGAATGTGGAATCGCTTTAGCATCTGCGAATGTGGGAACAGTTTAACATCTCTGTCTGTTTAATTTAAACACGGTTTCAGCTCCGTTCTACAAATATACATAAAAAAATCAAGATTTGTAGAACAATTTTAGCGTGCTTCAAATTGGTAAAGTATACCCTTTTTAAATCAAAAAAAATGATTAAAGCAACGTATAAATTCATCATTTATCATTCATACCTCATCATTATTTCATTCATACTTCATCATCATTTACGGTATTTCATCTGCATACCTTGTAAAAAGTTACGCAAGATTTGGTCGTGGCACAAGCGGTATTGCTTTTGGTCGGGGCTACGAAAAAAGGCACTGATTTCGTGTTTACTGATGGTCATGCCTGCCAATTCGAGACATTCGATGATGTCTTCTTCTCTCAAATTCAAAGCAATTTTAAGCTTTCTGAAAATGATATTATTGGTGAGCGTTTTTTCGGGCTTGGGTTGTTCACCTTCTTTTTTGCCTCGTCGGTCGTTGATAAAACCATTGAGAAAAGTCGCCAATTTGATGTCATGGAGACTTTTAAAGGCAATATCGTCTTCTTTTTTCAACCAATCGCTGATGTCTTCACGGGTTGCATCGTCGCCACCTGATGCAAAAAGGCTCATCATTTTGGTGTCTGAAAAATCGAAAGTGTAACGGATGCGGCGGAGGATGTCGTTGTTTTTCATATAACTATTTTATTGTTTTATTCGTAAAGTATTAATTTTCAATGTGTTACAATTCTTCTTCTCCCCAATCCGCTACGCCCTTTTTTTCAACCGAAAAAACGACACCAACGCCTGTAATGGGCTTATTCAAATGCCGTAAATTATCGGCATATTCTCTGTCTTTAATACATTGAATGGCATCTTTTGGCGTTTCGTTCATCTTGAATTCAAACAAAAAGATTCGATTGGGTCTGATAATGACCGTATCCATACGCCCGATAGCGGTGTGCATTTCACTTCTTGGGTCTGAACCCGTGATAGTAAAAATCAAATGAATGATGGCGTGAAAGAATTTTTCTTGGTCTTTTATATAGTTTTGATCTGGCACCGCTTTTATTAAGTTATGGATAATTTTAAT
>JAYTMW010000938.1:0-2538 GCA_043728105.1 Saprospiraceae bacterium
ACGGGCGTTGTGTTGCATGTGACCAATCAGAATGTTGTGCCAATCCACAATATAAAGCGAGCCATCGGGAGCAATTTCCATATCCACAGGACGAAAATTTCGGTCTTCGCTTACCACCAAATCTTGACGAAATTTGGTTTTATAACCCGTTCCATCATCCACAACGGAATGCTGTTTTGTACCCAAAAATCCGATGGTGTTATTGATAAGCATATCGCCCTGCAATTCATCTGGGAAGTGACGACTCCAAAGAAATTCTAAACCAGAAGTCGGACGTACCATTTGGTCTTTTTGAATAAGTTGAACGCTTTTATGAGTGGTTTCACCGTATCTTGGCAACACCGTTCCAGGCATCATCCAACGTACATCGGGGCTTGATGTTTCGGCAAAAAATGGTTGTCCCCAATGGTCAAAAGCAATGCCCCAAGGATTTGGAATGGATAATTGAGCGGTGCGTTCCAACTTTTTTAATTGCGGACTGTATCTATAAAAACCGCCATTTGTCGCTCGCATTGTTCCATAAGACGTTTCCACATTGGTATGTAAAAATACGCCTTCACCCGAATAAATAGCTCCCGATGGGTCGGCACAAAAAGCGTGACTGTTGTGGTGCGTATCGTGGTCGTCATAACCACTTAAAATGATTTCGCTTTTATCAGCTTTATCGTCCCCATTCGTGTCTGTGTATAATTTTAAATTTGTCCCTTGCGAGATATAAACGCCTTCGGGAGTGATTTCAAAGCCTAATGGCAAGTGCAGACCATCCACAAAAACCGTTTGTTTATCTGCTTTACCATCATTATTTGTATCTTCCAAAATCAAAATTTTATCGTTCGGTTTGGCATCGCCAGGTTTATAATGTGGATAACTCGGCATGGTGGCTACCCAAAGTCTGCCTTTATTATCAAATGACATCTGAACGGGATTTGCCAAATCGGTAAATTCAGTTTCGGAAGCAAAAAGTTCAATTTTATAACCCGCTGGCACTTTGAGTTTGTTGAGGGCATCTTGTCCGTAGAGATAGGATAAACTACCATTTTGGGCGGGATTAAAATTGGTGGTTACGGGCGGTAAAATATTCGTTCTTTTATCAGCCGTTGCCACGTCCATTTTTTGTCCTTTTGAGCTTGCTAACCAAATGGCAGTATCTCGGATGGCAGTCATTTCACGAATCTTTTTAATTTCAGCGGGGTAATTATCAGGACCAAAAGGGGCATAACGACGACCATACACATGAACACCATTCGGAATTTTATAATCATTATGCCACATCCAATTTTTCTCCATCACTGCCTCATGAACGAGTGTTCTGTTAGTTTCTTGGGGTGATTTTTTTCCAAAAACTGCATCAGAGAGTAAAATAGCTAACTTTTTATACCCCGCTTCGTTCAATTGTGAACCATCAATCGTGAGGTTTTCGGACGTGGAAGCATACCATTGTTTTGAGGGCGTGAAGGCATCCACGAAAAGTACGTCATTGCGTTGAGCCACTTCTCGCATGGCATTTGTATAGAGCAAAAGATTTTCGTTTTCCTTCTTTCCATTCGGTAAATCATACTTTCCAGATAAATCCTCAAAGGCAATGGGCGAAACAAGTGCTAATTGTGGAGGATTATTTCCGTTGTATTTTTGAGCTTTCGTATGCTTGATAAAAGCCTCTAATTCAGCCTTATAATTCGCTAATCCCGCCAATCCTTGGAAAGATTCGCTATACCCAAAAAAGGCAATTATCACATCTGACTTCAACCTTGTGAGCCATTGGTCGGGGGCATCAAAAGTGCCTTCGCTGTTGGAATAATTGGCGTATTCACTCTGGAATTTTTCTGCCCCAGGAAACGCCCACGGCAAATTTTTGGCTGAATGAGGACGAAATCCTGGCGTATCTCCACCATCGCACATATTGCGGATGAATAAATTATTTTCAGGATAACGAAGATACATTTCAGTTTCAAAATGACCATAATTCATCATTCTTGAACCTAAATTACCACCAATCATAGCAATGTGTGTACCTGATTTTATGGGTATAACCTTAGTCTGAATCAACTTAAAGGCAGTAATTATCAAAGTTGGCAATGCCAAAAGAAGAAGTAATCTGTTAGGTAATTTCATAAGTTTGTTGGGTTTGTGTTGGAACACGGATGATACGGATTAGACACGGATTTAAACGGATTTTTTTTAGATTTTTATCTTACTATGCGTCCCAGTGTAAATCCGTGTCTAATCCGTATTATCCGTGTTCTAATTTTGTTCCGAAGTAAGTGCCAATCTTAATTCACGATTCCTCGGTATGGTACTTTGATGTCTATTTTTCCTTTCCATTTATTGGGTACTTTTTTGCCTAATTCCCAATGAATTGCGTTGATGATGAGGTGCTGGAAATCTTCTACTTGAAAGTCTTCTGGATGCCCCAAAGTGGTCATGAATATCTTTGCTCCAAACGAATTTGTCCCCGTCCAAGCCACAGGGTTATCAATGGCAGTTTTATCAGGATTCACCGATTTTCCCATCAATAACCATTCAGAACCCTTGGTCGGA
>JAYTMW010000939.1:0-4865 GCA_043728105.1 Saprospiraceae bacterium
TCATCCGAGATGATTACGCCCTTCCAACCCAATTCATTTCTTAATTTTCCAGTAATCACTTTATAGGAAAGCGTAGCGGGAAGCGTATCAAAATTGGCGTTGAATAAGTGAGAAGTCATCACCATATCTATGTTTTTGCCTTCAATTAAGGTCTTAAACGGCAATAATTCTGCGTTTTGCCACAATTTCGTAATATCCGTAAAACCGTCGTGCGTGTCACCTTTTGCACTGCCGTGTCCCGGGAAATGCTTGATTGCGGTCAAAACTTTCACTTTTTTATGCTCTTCAATAAACACATTTGCGTTTTTAATCACGACATCGGGATTGTCTGAAAAACTCCTTTTTAAACGACCAATGCCGCCCGTTTTTTTCTCAATTGCCAAATCAACATCGGGTGCAAAATTGACATTGAAGCCCGACTCTTTCACCTTATTTGCCGTCAAAGCCGACCATTCTCTTGTGATTTTTAAGTCGTTTTTTGCCCCAATATTTTCAGCCGAATCAGCCGTTGCATAACCAGATTGAGCGTTCAATCTTGATACTCTTCCACCTTCTTCATCAATGGCAATTAAGAGTTTATTATTACCCACTTTTTGTAAATCTGCACACAATTTTTGCACTTGCGCCTTCGATTTGATGTTGCGAGTCAAGGTAAAATCAGAGGGCCAATCTCTTGAAAATAAGATGATTCCTTTGGCATATCCATTTTTTATGGTATGATAAATGGGGGTGTTTTCATCAATTTCGGCCTCACGAAAACCAACCATCACCATCTCCGAAATCATGTCATCCAATGACGGCGTTGTCTTGTTAACTGAACTCACAACGGGCTTATTTGCACTACAAGCAGCGAGGAAAAATAGACTGAAAATTAAATAGATTTTTGATGTCATTTTTATATTGTTTAGACTGATTGAATGGGCTAAAATTAGCACCCCCTCAGTAAAAACAATACATTTTGATGAATTATTTATTGAATTTTTATCCTTGGGTTTACCTTTTTTATCTCAAAACAAAAATCAATACTACTTAAAATGCCTGCCAAAGTATCCATTGATTAATCAATTTTCAATGGCGGGCCTACAATATTCATCTCATTTGCTGCAAAAATTTTAGCAATTTCTTCTGAGCTGGGTGCTTTTTCCAATGCAGCCATCGTAACAAAAAAGTCTTCAAGCTTACCCGCAGGTTGCACAATCACCGTCATTTTACCTTTTTCTGAAACTTGTGTCCACGCATGAGGCACTTTTCTTGGCAAAAAAATACTATCACCCACGTGAAGATGTTGTTTTTCTTCGCCTACTTGAAAATAATAATGCCCTTCAAGCACATAAAATATTTCATCTTGATTCGGATGCACATGTAATGGCGTGCCTTTGCCTTGTGATAAGCCTGTTTGTTCAAAAATGGCTAAATCACCATCCGTATCTTTGCCCGACACTTTTACATCCAAAATATTAACATTGACCCCTTTTAGTTGAATATGACCATGAATTCTGCCTTCACCCGCCTTAGTTACGAAGCCTTTATCGAGCCTTAGATTAGTTTTTGGTTTCATGTTTTCATTTTTTTGAGACTGTGAATGAGAAACTAAAGAACCTGCGGTTGCAGTTGACAGTAAAGTTAAAATGAAGTTATTTCTTTTCATTTTGGATATGGCTTTTTAATGATGAATTAGATAATCCTCTCAAATGAAACCCCTCAGTATAACACAGGTTTTATAAAGATTTCTTTACAAATATACATCATTATTTAGGCTTTTACTATTGACAATACCTATTCGTTAATATTACACTTTGACTTTAAGTTTGTAAAGGCCAAAACAGTTATAAATATTTGATTTTCAATTAGTTATAAATATTTTTTCTTTATTTACAATCTTATTTTATAGCAATTTGGTCACCCAAAAACTTGGGTTTTACGCCAAAAAATAAATCTAAGAACACTTTAACACGAGCGAAATATTCCCTCATATTTGTAGAAAATCCATAAGCGTAGCTAACGTCTTTTGCGTTGTATCCATACGCATTTATGCCATATTGTTGGGCTAAATAAATGGCTCTTTCGTTGTGAAATTTTTGAGAAATAACGAGAAATGTGCTTTGTCCAAAAATGGCATTGGCTCTCACAACGGCATCTAAAGTTCTGAAACCTGCGTAGTCCAAATAAATGACGCTATCGGGTATGCCTTGTTTTAGGAGTTCGTTTTTCATGTCTAAAGGCTCATTATAATTTTGTGTGCCGTGGTCGCCACTGATGAGTACGTTTTGTATTTTTCCGTTTTTATAAAGTGCCACCGCAGCGTCAATGCGATTGAAAAAATACTCGTTTTTATATCCTCCTTTTAGCAACTTACTTGTGCCGAGGAGAAGCCCCACGTTATGCGTGTCAACATTGTCAACGTTGTCGGTGATATAATTTTTACTTGCCTCTTTTATCGCATGATTTGACCAAATTGTTAGCAACAAAACGGCAGCGATTGATATGATAAATGTCCAAAACAGGGATCGAAGTTTTCTTTTTATGTTGCTCATAATGTTAGTTTTAAAAGAAATATTTTGGACAAATATAAGCAAAAAAAAGAAGCTTTGCTGTGAAACAAGACTCCTTGGGTAAATTGCGTTTAGATGTTTATTCGGAAGTTTCTTACGCCTAATAACATCTTCGATTTGTGTTTATTACTTGTTTTATCATGCAAAGGTAGTTGTTTAACAATTTGCTTGCAATGAACAATTTGACTATTTTTATATTTGTTTTTTTAATTTTTTTTTGAGGGAGATGGAAGTGACCCCTCAGTATTTTGGCGTTTTAGGTAAGAATTATAGATTTTTAAATAAAATTGATATACTAACCATATAAATAGCCTGTTTTAAATAGCCATTTGATAAAATTTACGATATTTGACAAAAAATATAAAACATAATGTACAATACGATACCAGATCAATTTAGAAAATTAGCCATTGAAAGTATTTTCTCAACTGCCACAATGCAAAACTGTTGGCAAACTTGGAAGCCTCAAATCAATGAACTTTTAGGAAATAATTATAATGAAAATCAAATTCTTAACCTTGGAGATCATTTATCAGAAATTTTCCAATCTACTGGTGGTCAGGGCAGAGGTCAAGGCGAATTATCCGCAGGTGGTACTGCATGGGAATCATTGGTTTGTTGGTATATAAATCTTTGTACAGTAGGTAGTAGAGTGGTTGCAATTAAAAAAATGAGTTTAGTGCCCAAAGCAATCCAAGATGCTATTACTGTTAATTATGGGAATTTTGCTTGTAATACAGAATCAGATATTACAGTAATAATTTTTCCTGATTTACCGGAATTCAATACAAATATTATGGATTTGGATTTAATTGATAACAATGGTACAATGATTCAGCCAAGGACTAACAATAGGTTTAATTTTGAATACTCAAACTATTTATCTGAAAGAGATTTTCATCAATTTGAAATAGGCATCATTCAATGTAAAACGAATTGGAACGATAACGCTCAAATTCCCATGCTTTGGGATATGATTTATTCGGCTGGTGGTTTTCGTGGCAGAAACATTACCATTGGTAGGAATGGTTATACTATTCAAGGTACTCAAAACTTTAGTTATGCCTTTGTTACTGTTCCATCAAATCAAAATACTGTCTATAGGCCTAATAATGTTGCAGTTAAAAGAGTAACAAATCTATCTGGTGGAAATTATTGGGGAAATCAAACTAAACAAAATGTTGCGAAGTCACTTAAAGAAATATTCACCAATAATTATGGAAATGGAACAAGAACTACTCTACGAACAGACATTAGAGAGGCAATTCCATTTCTAAATGAAGATAGCGCACTGTCTTATTTTGGTCTTTAAACAATATTCTTCAAAATCTCCAAAGCTACAGCTCTTGCCATCAAAGGTGGCACGGCATTACCCACTAAAGTATATTGTGGCACTTCATATTTTCGTTTATTCCCACCCGTAGAACGCTTGCCTTGAAAGACAAATGAATCATCAAATGACTGTAAACGAGCCATTTCACGAACTGTCAAAGCTCTTGGATTTGAGAAGTGAATATAGTCATCCGCAATGGTCATTACAGTAGGGCTTTGAGACTCTGGTTTCAAAACATTATAGTTTCTTTTTTCAGAATCTAACCCAATTTTTTTTAGTTCTTGTTTAGCCAAATCATAGTCTCCTGTATTCAAAATAACATCGAGTCTTTTTATAACGTCATCGTTTTGATTGCTCGTTTTGTGATTATGCAAAGGCGCAACTACATGTGATAATGTATTTTCTAATTCCTCAAAATTACGAACATAAAAAGGATTTTTGGCATGAGCAAAACGCCCATTTAATCTCCCTTTTTTAGACCATTCTGCATACGTTAAACCATTTTTCTCTTCAGGTTTTCCATCAATTTTTCTTTTCTTCAAAAGTGACAGCATTCTCTCAGTTGAGCCATTATATTTTGATTTCAGATCTACTGTTTCGTAGTCGTATTTTTCATCATTATTGCCTATAAAATCCAAATCGTGAAGTGCTTCAAATACAGTTACTTTTTCCTTTTCTGAAACCGTTGCTGGAACGGTATTTATCAGTTTCTGGTCTTTACGACAACCAATAAATAAAACTCTTTCACGGTTTTGTGGAACTCCGTAATTAGATGCTAACGCCACGAAAGGTTGTTCTATGTTATACAACCGAATATGTGATAAAATCTCTTCAAACTCTTGTACTTTATTGATTTTATCAACAAAAGGCTTCAAATCTGTCATACATTCATCAAAAGAAAGGTTATAAATTTCAAGTGCCGAGATAATTTCTCTTATTTCTGACTCAAAATCTTTTGCAGGTTTTAAATTTTTGAAGGC
>JAYTMW010000940.1:0-6517 GCA_043728105.1 Saprospiraceae bacterium
AATGAACCCATTTTTAAAAAAGGATTTGAAACAGCTAAAATAGCAAACATGAATGCAAGAGAATATGAAAATTACGAAAGGAATCGTATGATTTATTGGGAAAATGAATCAGCCATGAAAAACGCTTTAGTCTTAGGCGAAAAAAAAGGTATGGAGAAAGGTATGGAGAAAGGTATGGATAGCAAAGCATACGCCATGGTAAAAAACTGCCTTCTTCGAGGATATTCAGATGAAGTGACAGCAGAGCTTGCAGAGGTTACGCATGAGTTTGTGACAAAGGTAAAGACTCAATTGGAAAAGGAAGGGCTTTTGGCTTGAAAATAGGATTTTGGTAAAAATACTGAGGGGGTGTCTAAAATTTTAGACACCCCCTCAGTATTTTTACCAAAAAAACATCGTGAAGGCAGCATTTGAAAAATTATTTTACTCTTATTAAATATGTTTTCTATGCAGAGTGTTTTTCGGCAGTTTATTTGAAAGACAGAGAGGCGACCCCTCAGTATTGAATGGTTTGAAGCAATAAAGTTTATTTGAAATCGTTTTTTAAGTGCATTAATTTTGCGTGTTTCATACACTGTCTGATTTAGGGTAAAAACCGATTTACATATTTTTATAAATTAAAAAAATAAATCCTTGAACGCTTTGATAATAGATTCCTATTTTTGCCCACTTATCCTTGAATTTTTTCTCAAAACTGTAGATATGTTCAAAAAGTTTTTACCGATTATACTTTGCCTTACTTATGGTTTGTCTCTAAGCGCACAAAAACCAGAATCTTTATTAGGCATTGAATCAACCTTAAATACCCGTGCGTCATCCGCTGTTTGCACGGGTGCCGCAAATGCGGGTATCACAACTCGTACAAAAGGGTTATCCGCAAAACTCAGAACGGATACCCGTTTTTTATGTGCAAATGACTCTTTGTTTGTGTCAAACACAGGCAGTAATTTGAGTGAAGACCCTCGTGTGTCCACTACTTCTGGTATCGGTTACATTTTTTATGATTGCCCTCCTACAAAAACAGGGCCTCGGTGGAGCGATGTAAAATTAGACGCATGTATAAAAAAGACACCTTTTAATGGCGTACCACCTACTTTGGGTATGTATATAGCAAGAGGAGATGCTACGGGTAGAGATACTTTTATCAACAATGGCTCTTTACAAACAGGTTTTAACAATGGAAAACCTTTGAAATTATATTTTGGAGCGGCTACTATCTATGGTTTCAACGGCACTAATCCAGATGCGGAAGGCGATACTGCTTGTGTCAATATTAGTGTTTTGAATCAAACGCCCGCAGATAGTTTTTCCGTCGTTTATCTTAACCCTATCCAAATTACAAATTTAGCCTACGTAACAGGCGGTGGCAGTATCACCGTAAGTGGCGGTTTGCCTGAATATGACGGGGTTTCAAAATATAGCATAACCATAAGTCAAGTTGGCAACCCCTCAGTATTAGGCACAGTTGTAGGCACAGCTGGTCATAATGGCACGGTAAGTTTCACAGTTCCCGCTGATGGTGAATATCAGGTTTTGGCAGTGGACGGCAAGAGTTGTGATGCCTCAATTACAGCAACTTTGCCCGCCGTAACTTTGATTCTTTCTAACGAAAAGGTATCTCAGAATCAAGTAGCTTGTGTGAAATTCACGGCAAAAGATTTCAAAAATATAGGTAGTTTCCAATTTGACATTACTTATGATCCCGCCATTTTAAAATTTAAAAATATAAGTAATATCAATCCCTCTTTGTCGGGTTTTAGTCAAAATAACTCAACTAATTTAGTCAAAGCTGGAGATTTAGCTATTCTCTATTCAATTGCATTAGGTATTAACATTCCAGACAACGCTGTTTTGTTTGAAATTTGTTTTGATGCAATAGGAGCAAATGGAACAGTTTCTCCCGTTCAAATAGTAGCACCTCTTTCTCAACCACCCCAACCGCTTGAAGTTGGAGATGCAGCGGGCAACCCTTTAGGATTCAGCATCATACAAGGCTCTGTAAAAATTGGAAATATCGTAGTAGATTTTAATCTTAACGCCGATAGTGTAAAATGCTCGACAGAATTAACAGGGCGTTTGCGCATCAAACCTACTGCGACCACGGGTGCTCCTTTCACGTATAAATGGACTCGAACAGCTGGCACACCTAATGGCACTGGCACAATAGCTGTTTTGGGTGACAGTGCAGTTGTTAATGCACTACCAGCGGGTACATATTCCGTGACAGTTACAAACTCTACCAAAGATTCTACAGTGAAAACGATTTTGATAGGTGAGCCACTTGACCCGCTTTTTGTCAATCCGCTCGATTTTAAAAATCCATGCCCAGGAAGTAATAATGGAAAATTATTGTTAACAAGTTATTTTGGCGGCACTGCTCCTTATAGTGTCCTTTGGAGTACGGGCTCTACCAAAGACAGCATTGTTAATTTGGTACAAGGCATGTATTTTGTAACCATAACAGACTCTCGTGGATGTACGGCTAAAGCTGACGGAGATATCCGTGGTATTCCCATTAGGGTTAGTGATTCTTTAGTTACTCCTGCCTTGTGTTCAAGTGTAAAAAATGGTAATATTTTGATTCGTAAAGTAACAGGTGGCACTGCCAGTAGTAGCAACTATACTTTTAAATGGAGTAATCTTGCTACATCAACTAAGGGTGCAACATCAAACAATCCAAATATTACTTCTGGCACTTATAGCGTTTTAATTACAGACGATAACAATTGTTCTATTATAAAGGAAATGACCGTACCAGCTGAAAGGGTTTTGTCCATCAATCCAACTGTCACAAATCCTTTGTGTAACGGTGTTGGAGATGGCTCTGTTTTCGTGGCAGTCTTAGAAAGAGGCACTTTTAACAGACCTTATATCTTCACATGGACGGGTGTACCTGTCGCAGATATTGCTAATAATCCAGCAACTTCATTAGCCCGTAATTTACGTTCTGGCACTTACCCCCTCAGTATTAGAGACCAAGATGGCTGTAAAATAGATTCTACTTTTGCACTTACTCAGCCTGATGCAATTCGCATTGATTCAGTCAGTTTAAAAAATGAATCGTGTAGCGTAGGGACGGATGGTCAGATAGTTGTGAACGCAACTGGTGGCGCAGGTGGCTACACATATAAGTGGAGTCGGAGCAATACAGATAATGCTTCAACAATTTCTAACTTGGTTGCGGGGTTCTACGTGGTGACCGTAACGGATTCAAAAAACTGCTCAAAAACCCGTGTTTTTCAAATAAAATTACCACAAAGACCTACTTTAACTACCGTTGTTAGAAATGCAACGTGCTTTGAGAGAGAGGATGGTTTTGCCAAAATTAATATAACGCCACCCGCAGGGGCTTCCATAACGGGCATTCAATGGAGCAATGGCGGCATTGTGGATAGCATTAAAACGGTTAAAGCGGGTGTTTATCGAGTGACTGTTTCGCTCAACAATGGTTGTTCTAAAGATACATCCTTAACGGTTGGTGCGCCTGATTCCATTTCAGTTGATTTGGTGAACTCTTCCGTTAAAAACCCGACGTGCCCTGAGGACGCTAATGGTCAAATTATTTTAGTGATGAAGGGCGGTACGGCACCTTACAAATATAATTTATCAGGAAAACCAGCCACGGCCAATTCTGTTTTCGGTTCTCTGGGGGTGGGTAATTATCCATTTATTGTAACCGACGCCAACGAATGTAAGCCCGTAGTGGTTGATATTCCTTTAGTTGGCCCTCCTGACATTGTTGTCGCCTATGCTGATATAGTAGAAACAAGTTGTAATGGGGTTTGTGTTAGCAATCAAGGCAACGGTAAAGCTACCGCAATTGCCAGTGGCGGTTCAACAAACACAGGCGTTTATACTTACAAATGGTCATCGGCCGAAACAGTTGGACGGGCTACAAAACTTTGCGCAGGTTTTCAACGAGTGACCGTATCAGATGGTACTTGTTTCAAAGTTGATTCTGTTCAAATTCCAGAACCACTGCCTTTGACTTTTTTATCGCCTATTGTTAAAGAACCAACCTGCAATGGCGATAGAGATGGTAGTTATGAAGTAGTTATTCAAGGTGGAACACCGCCTTATGCCTACGCATGGAGCACGGGCGCAACGACTAAAGACATCATTAATATTGCAGGTGGTGTTTACAGGGTCACTGTTATTGATGCTCGCCTTTGTCCCGCTCCTGTCTTGGATGTCACGCTTGATCAACCACAAAAACTTGTTTTAGATACAATTGCCACCGAAACCAATAACGTAACCTGCAATGGTTCGGCTGACGGTCAAATCACGCTGCGAAGAATTGGCGGCAATGGTGGTGACACAAAGTATAAGTGGGCGAAAAATATTTCACAAATAGAAAAAGCCGTCAATCTTGAAGCGGGTGTTTATAGCATTACCGCTACGGATATTAATGGGTGCAGCGACAATCTGACCATCACACTCACGCAGCCCGACCCCATTACATTTTCTTTAGCACCCATTCAACCACCTCGTTGCTACGGTGAAGAGACTTTTATTAAATTAGACACAGCTTTTGGAAGCACTTATTTGCATCCATTTACGGTTTCGGTTGACAATGGCCCTCAGTATCCAATTGGTTATGAAGTACCTGTTTTTGCGCAAGAACATCTAATAACTGTAACGGAGCAGGTGACAGGATGTACTGACACTCTTAATATTAATATTCCTCAACCACCTCCCATTACTATTGGTTTTAACAATATTTTGGACTCCATTCCCATTGCTCGAATGCTTGTGGGCTTGGGAGATTCGGTCAGAATAGACCCTGTAATAACCAGCGCATTGCCCATTGATTCAGTGTCGTGGTCGCCTCGAGATTTTCTCATATTTTCAGCCGACTCTTTGCGCCCTTTTGTACGCCCATTGGATGATAAGACTTACACTTTAAGAATCGTGGATGTCAATGGATGCATAGCTGATGCACAATTAGCCATTGAATTGGAGAGAAATCGTAATGTTTTCGTGCCTAATATTTTTTCGCCTAACGACGACGACAATAATGATTTCTTTGCGCCGTTTTCAGGAGCTGGCGTAAAATCCATAAATTATATGCGTATTTTCGACCGATGGGGTGAGTTACTTTTTGAAAGAAAAAGTATACCTGTTGGCGATGATCCATCAAAAGGATGGGATGGCAAATTTAATGGTGTTTATGTGCAATCAGGTGTTTATGTTTATATTATTGATGTAACTTTTGAGGACGGAAACACCCTGATTTATCGAGGAGATATTACGGTGATTCGATAATCTTTTATATGCGTAAAATAGAAATTCAAAAAGTTTCGGAAACCATTAAGTGTTCTCCGAAACTTTTTTTTTATGTTTATAATATTTTTTAATTTTAGACAAAAAATTTACCCTCTTTTAGAGAAAATACTGAGGGGGCATCTTTAATTGAAAATAAAAAATTATACGCCAAATATTGACATAAACAATTGATTTCAAAAGAGTTAAATATTTTATTTATTTTAAATATAATTAAAATGAGAAAAATAACCGCATTGGTTTTTATCCTTTTTTCTGTCTTAAACCTCAAAGCCCAAACAGCCGAAGATTCTGTCAAAATGACCATCAATCGTTTTTTTGAAGGCATGAAAAAATCAGATACGCTGCTCCTAAAAAGCACCATGATGGAAGGCATAATTTTTCAAACCATTGCCCCAAACAAAGAAGGTGAAACGGTCGTGAAATCAGAAAATGTTGCAGCATTTTTGACCTCCATTGCCACGCCACGCAAAGACGTAGCCGACGAACGTATCCTGTTTGAAACCATAAAAATAGACGGCTCATTGGCCTCTGTTTGGACACCTTACAAGTTTTATATGGGTTCACAATTCAGTCATTGTGGCGCAAATTCTTTTCAACTCGTTCGACAAAATGGCTCGTGGAAAATTCAGTACATAATTGATACCCGCCGCAAGAATGGGTGTGACTGATTTAGGTACAGATTCATTAACACCATGACCTGACGTAAGTTATCGAACCTAATTTTTACCAAAAAAAGCCAAAATACTGAGGGACCTCTTTTGGGGGCGAATTCAAATGAAAAAAACAATCTAAAATATTGATTATCAAATTTTTATACATTATTATTAAAAAACTATGATAAAATGACCACAACCGAAAACCTTCTACCTGAACCAAAACTCAGCATCAAAACTTGGGACGAAGCCGACCAACCTCGTGAAAAAATGCTCGCAAAAGGTAA
This sequence comes from Saprospiraceae bacterium, assembly GCA_043728105.1. Classification (GTDB taxonomy): domain Bacteria; phylum Bacteroidota; class Bacteroidia; order Chitinophagales; family Saprospiraceae; genus JAAFJT01. The sequence goes on from JAYTMW010000940.1 coordinate 6,227, forward strand.
ATCAGCCTTAAAAGATTCTGAACTCATTGCCATCATGATTGGCTCTGGAACGGTGGGCGAAAATGCCATTGACCTTGCCGAGCGCATCCTGCAATCCGTCAACGGCGACCTTTCCGAATTGGGCAAACGCAGTCTCAAAGATTTGATGAAATTTAAAGGCATCGGTGAAGCCAAAGCCGTAACCATTGCCGCAGCCTTAGAAATTGGACGACGCAGACAGTTTAGTGATGTCGTTAAGCGTGACAACATCGTCAGTAGTCGAGATATTTACGATCTCATGTTGCCTAAAAT
>JAYTMW010000941.1:0-3379 GCA_043728105.1 Saprospiraceae bacterium
TTACGCATTTGCGTAAATCAAAATCTTCAACGATACACGCTGAAAAACTTGAATGATGACCAAGAAGCATTTTGGAAAATCAATAACCTTGATGTAGTTGTTTCAAGCAAAGAACAAGGTTTTGTTGAGGCAATTCAAAACGAAATTTTAAGCAATTCGTTTTTGATTTCTGAAACATTTACAGAACAAGAATTAATTAAAATTCTCAAAGAAAAATCGGGCTTTGACGATGATATGGTCGTTACGTTGGTTGATGATATTTTGAAAGAAAAGAAAATGATTGTTCGCAAAGCAATAGTTGACGGACAAAAAATTTACGAGAAATCGCCTGAATTCTCTGCCATTCTGAAAGAACTAAATTTGCCCGAAGAACAAGTAAAAGCAATTGAAAGTTTGTTTGCGACAGACACAAACACTTACGTTCAAAAAGCCGAGAAGAAAAAAGAGAAAAAGAAAGTTTTCATTAAAGCTACTCACCTGCAAGAGTTTCAAAACTTGTGGGACGCTATCAACAAAAATGCTTTTTATGTTTTGGACACTTTAAGCGAAGAAAAAGAAAGCCAACTTATCCAAAACATAAAAACGGAAATTGAAGCCGTAAACATTGCCGAAATTTTGCTGCAAACAATTCGTGCAGAACTCAACGTAAATAAAATTGGCGAACAGGGTGCAATAACAGAAAACCTAATTGATACAGTTTCTTACAAAAGCAAAGTTGATTATTTAGAGTTGGTACGTACTTTATCTAACAACACCAAAACGCCAATTTCATTTGTAGTAAAGGTTTTCAACGCTTTGAGCAACGATTTTAAGAATATAATGCTTTGCAACAATCCTGAACAAGCACAAAGAGAAATTACCGAACTAATTCGCAAAAATTTAGTTGCAATGCTAAAAGCAAACGTTAAGTATGACGGAATTAACGGAACTGTTTTGCCAAACGTATTTAAAACCGAAACTTCGACAAGCTCAGTTCATAAAGGGAAAACGTATTTAGACACAGGAAGCGTTGGTAAATTTCAAAAAGACATTACAGGTGATTTCAATTTGAAAACAAAATGGGTATTTGAAGAAGTGATTGAATACGACAGCGATTTTGAGTTAGAAATTGTGGAGCAAGACCCGGACATTGACAGCATTGAAATTTTTGGCAAATTGCCACGACTAAAAATTAAAACACCCTTGGGCGACTATAATCCTGATTTTTGTTATGCAATAAAAAGCACTGAGGGCAACAAAATATTTCTTGTAGTAGAAGCCAAAGGCTACAAATCTTCTACAGCGATACCCGAAGATGAAAAAGCAAAAATTGACTTTGCCAAAAAATATTTTGAAGCACTGGGCGAGTATTACAAGAACGAAAACATTAAAATTTCATTTAAAGAACGTATCAATAAAACGCAATTAGCGACATTGATAAAATCATAGAAATAACAATGAAAAAAGATATCGTATATAAATTAACTGAAAACTTCGAAGATTTTTTACAATTAACCGAAGAAGGGATAGAATTTTGGTTAGCAAGAGACTTACAACATTTACTTGGTTACGGTAAATGGGATAATTTTCAGAATGTAATTAGCAAAGCAAAAACAGCCTGTGAAATTTCGGGACAAGAAATTTCAGACCATTTTGCCGACGTCGGGAAAATGGTTGATATAGGTTCTGGAGCTCAAAAGGAAATTGACGATGTGATGCTTACCCGTTTTGCTTGTTACTTAATTGCACAAAATGGCGACCCTAGAAAAGAACAAATTGCTTTTGCACAAACCTATTTTGCGATTCAAACCAGAAAAGCAGAACTCATAGAACAAAAAATAGTAGAACTTGAACGGGTACAAGCCAGAAACAAATTGGCTAAAACCGAAAAAGAACTTTCGCACGTTATATTTGAACAAACGGGCGGTAACCAAAATTTTGCGTTAATAAGAAGTAAAGGCGACCAAGCATTATTTAACAAAACTACGCAGCAAATGAAGGATAAATGGGGGATTAAAAACAAACCATTAGCCGATTTTATGCCTACCATTTTGCTGAAAGCAAAAGATTTTGCAACAGAAATTACCATTTTCAATGCCAAGCAAAAAAAGATGAATACAGAAGGTCAAATTTCTAACGAGCATATTACGAACAATAAATCTGTTAGAAACACTTTACTTTCTCGTGGCATTGTTCCCGAAAACATACCACCCGAAGAAGACATCAAAAAATTAGAACGAAAACTGAAGACGGAACAAGTAAAATCTCTAAAAGAGAACAAAGGTTTCAAAAATAAAAACGAAAAGTGATGAATGAATTTATAAACGCAGGATTTAAAGTTGTTGGAACCGAAAACAACGAAAACGAATTGTTGAGTTTTTTAAAAGAAAATTACCCCAACGTAATTCGTGACAACGAAATAAACCTTGAAGAACTTAAAACCGTTTTAGGTTTGCCCATTGACGAAAAAATAAACGGCTACGGTTTAAATTTTGTGGGCAGAAACTTTGCCAAAGCAAAATACGCTCAAAAAACCGAAAAAGAATTACGCCTAAACACTTCATTGAGCAAGGACATTGACATTTCGACTGCGCTCAATGCAGGCACGCAAAATTTGGTTTTGAAAGGCGATAATTTGGATAGCTTAAAAATTTTAAAGAACCATTATAGCGGACAAATTAAGTGCATTTACATTGACCCGCCTTACAATACCGCCAACGATGAGTTTGTTTACCCCGACAAATTTGACAAAGAAGAAGCCGAAGTATTGGGCTTGGCAAACCTAAGTGAAAGCGATTTTGAGCGAATGGACTTTAGTTTTAAAACGAAAAAAAGCCACAACGGTTGGTTAGCATTTATGTACCCTCGTCTTTTATTGGCAAGAGATTTATTAAGCAAAGACGGAGTAATTTTTATTAGCATTGATGACAATGAACAAGCCAATTTGAAATTGCTTTGTGATGATATTTTTGGGGAGGAGAATTTTTTGACCAATTTAATTTGGCAGAAGAAAACAGGGGCAGCAGATTCAAATCATTTTTCGGTTATTACAGAATATGTTCTAGCATATGCAAAGAAGTATGATGGTTTAAAATTGATACAAAACTTTGAAGCACACGATGAGAAAAGATTTAGATATAATGATGAGTATGTAAATGAGCGAGGTGCTTTTTATTATGATAATTTAGATAGAGGAACGCTTCGATATAGTGAGAGTCTAGATTATGGAGTAAGGACACCAGATGGTACACTTGCTTTTCCAAATGGCAGGAAAATTAAATTTAATGACGGTTGGTGTTGGAAATGGAGTAAAGAAAAATTAGAATGGGGATTGAAAAATGGTTTTATAGAACTTAAACAATCTAAAGAAAAGGAATGTGGTTGGAGTGTTTACTATAAA
>JAYTMW010000942.1:0-3474 GCA_043728105.1 Saprospiraceae bacterium
GCCTTAGCCCAAACGAAAAACATCGGTCAAATCGTCCGTTTCGATGCCGCATTAGATGATTTAATTGATAAGAATGCCAAAATTGAAGTCCTCGCCGAAGGTTTCACTTGGTCAGAAGGGCCCGCTTGGATTAAAGACAGTAATTATCTGATTTTTAGCGATGTGCCTGAAAACACAATTTTCAGATGGAAAGAAGGCAGAGGATTATCCGTTTTTTTGAAACCTTCTGGCTACACAGGTCGAGGATATTACAGCAAAGAGTGCGGCTCAAATGGCATCACAATTGCACGTGACGGACGCATCATTATGTGTGAACACGGCGATAGGCGTGTAACCATCATGGATACTGAGGGGGATGGAAAATTGACTTTGGCGGACAAACACAAGGGTAAAAGATTCAACAGTCCCAACGATGTGGTTGAAAAATCAAACGGCGATGTTTATTTCACAGACCCACCCTATGGATTACAACTTATGGAAAATGACCCGACAAGAGAAACTGACATTTTTGGTGTTTATCGCATTGCCAAAAATGGTGCTACTACTCTTCTTATTAGTGATTTGAGTCGCCCAAATGGTCTGGCTTTTTCGCCCGACGAAAGTATTTTATACGTGGCACAATCTGATCCCGAAAAGGCCTACATCATGGCATATCCTGTTTTGAAATCAGGCATCGTTGGAAAAGGAAAGCTGTTTTTTGATGCTACACCCATGTCGAAACAAGGAATGCAAGGCTTGCCCGACGGTTTAAGAATTGATAATAAAGGCAATCTTTTTGCAACTGGCCCGGGCGGGGTTATGATTATTTCACCCAAAGGAAAACTATTGGGACGCATCGAAACGACCCAAAAAACAGCAAATTGTGCTTGGGGAGACGATGGTTCTACACTTTATATTACGGCAGATAGTTTTTTGTTAAGAATAAAAACCAAGACAAAAGCGGCTCGCTTTTAACAAAATCAATGATTTTTATATCTTCGCATCAAAATTCTATTAAAAAAAATAGGTTTGTTTAAGAACAATTATTTCTTAAATCTGTTTTTCAATAAAAGTTACTTTGATGAGTGTTATTAAATTTCTACCTCTATTTCCTTTGCGTTTGGTCGTTTTTCCGGGAGAAAAACTCAACCTACATATTTTTGAACCTCGATACCGACAACTCGTTCATGAATGTCAAGATGAAGGCATCACTTTCGGTATCAATGCTTTTGTAAGTGAAAACATAATGCCTTTGGGAACAGAAATGAGGCTTTTGAACATCGAAAAACACTATGAAAATGGCGAAATGGACATCCGTACTGAGGGGGTTGGCTTATTTGAAATTGATACGTATTATAAGGATGCAAAAGGGAAATTATATGATGGTGCAGACGTGCGGACTATCCCTTTAAAAACGGATCTTGTTGATTTTGTAATGAGCAAAAAAATATTAGATTCGGTTAAAGAAATGTTCGTTTTGCTCAACATCAACAAAGAATTACCGATTACAGCCGAAGAAGTTGATTCTTTTAAATTAGGTCATTATGTCGGATTTAGTATTGATCAAGAATACGAACTGCTTTCAATTCCTTCTGAAATTGCGAGGCAAAAATTTATGCTAAAACACTTAGAACATGTGATGCCTGTCGTGCGTGAAATGGATCATTTGCGGCAAAGGGCTTTGCTCAATGGACATTTTAAAAACATTGTTCCACCTAAAATTAATTAAAAAATAAAAAATAAGGATTAAGAATTTGGTTGCTCAAATTCTTAATCCTTATTTTTTAATTTTTAATTCTTTCCCTTAGTTTCTTTTCTAAAATAAATACAGTTGTATATTTGCGAAACGAGTTGGAAAATCCTCTTTTTGATGTATTTTGCTTGAAAAAGCCTTCAATTTTGATAAAACTGATAAAAATACTGAGGGGGTCTCTTTTAGTGGATAATGTATAGTTGATAATTGATAGTGAATAATGTAATAATTTTACGCACTAATCACTATTCGTTATCAACATTCAACTATCCATTGTGAACCATCCATTATGAACTAATAAGTTATCAATATATTAATTTTAACCAAAGAGCCGTTTGGATTTTACATCTATTAAGAAAAATCAAACAAATATTTAACAACGGCTCTTTAAAATCTTTGAAAAAAATGAGTGGAATCATTGATGTAAAAGCAAGAGAAATTCTTGACTCACGTGGAAACCCAACTATCGAAGTTGAAGTAATGACAGAAGACGGTGCGGTCGGTATTGCTGCCGTTCCTTCGGGTGCATCCACAGGCACGCACGAGGCTGTTGAATTGAGAGACAATGATAAAAAACGTTACGGCGGCAAGGGTGTTTTGAAGGCGGTTGAAAACGTGAACGAGCTCATTTGCAATGAGTTAATTGGTTTCGATGTTTTTGAACAACGTGCCATTGATAAATTGATGATTGAATTAGACGGCACGCCTAACAAAGCAAAATTAGGTGCAAATGCCATCTTAGGCGTTTCTTTGGCAGTGGCAAAAGCGGCAGCAAAAGAATCGGGTCAACCACTTTATCGTTATTTGGGTGGCATCAACGCACACGTTTTACCCGTGCCGATGATGAACATTTTGAACGGTGGTTCGCACGCTGATAATTCGATTGATTTTCAAGAATTTATGATTATGCCCGTTGGTGCTGAATCTTTTAGAGAGGGTTTGCGCATGGGCGTTGAGATATTCCACGCTTTGAAAACCGTTTTGAAGAAGAAGGGTTATTCAACAAACGTGGGTGATGAAGGTGGATTTGCACCAAACATTAAGAGCAATGTTGAAGCCATTGAAACTGTTTTAATCGCCATTGAAGCAGCAGGTTTCAAGGCGGGCGAAGACGTTATGATTGCTATGGATGCTGCGGTAAGTGAGTTTTATGACTCGAAAACTGGTATGTATCATTTCCATAAATCAACGGGCGAAAAGCTTTCGAGCAAAGATATGGTGGCTTATTGGACGGATTGGGCGAATAAATACCCTATTTTATCCATCGAAGACGGTTTGGCAGAAGATGATTGGGACGGTTGGGCAGCTTTGACGGCTTCCATTGGCGACCGTGTTCAGTTGGTTGGTGACGATTTATTCGTAACAAATGTCAATCGTTTGCAACAAGGCATTGATAACAATATTGCCAATTCAATTTTGATAAAAGTAAATCAAATTGGTTCATTGACTGAAACAGTAGATGCTGTAAACTTGGCAACTCGCAATGGTTACACAACTATTATGAGTCATCGTTCGGGCGAAACAGAAGATACAACGATTGCGGATTTGGCAGTGGCTTTAAATTGTGGTCAAATCAAAACGGGTTCAGCAAGCCGTAGTGATCGGGTCGCAAAATACAACCAATTGTTGCGCATTGAAGAAGAATTGGGCGGCACGGCAGTCTATCCTGGAAAGGCTCTTTTAGGATAAATTTATTGAGTGATTGGGTGATTAGTGATTATGTGAATATTCACATAATCACT
>JAYTMW010000943.1:0-2737 GCA_043728105.1 Saprospiraceae bacterium
CCCACCACGGGCTTATTGACAGGTATCCGAAAACCCGAAAATGACTCAACCATTTTGCTCACCGAATAAAGCGATTTTTCAACTACTGATGTTTTTAAGTTTGGATAAAAATCATTTATCACCGCAATCGCACTCGCAAGTGGCGCATTTCCTGCCCGCTCGCCCATGCCGTTCACCGTCAAATGCAAGCCATGCGCACCCGCTCGTAAGGCTTCCATGACGTTGGCAATGCTCAAATCATAATCGTTGTGGGCATGGAAATCAAAATGCGTTTTGGGATAACGGTCAATCATTTTTTTGACAAAATCGTAGGTTTGGTATGGGGTCAAAACGCCCAAAGTGTCGGGCAAAAGGACTCTTTTTATGGGTTTTTGGGTCAAAAAGTCTAAAAATTGCTCGACATACTGAGGGGAGTGCTTCATACCATTACTCCAATCTTCAAGATAAACATTGACCGAAATGCCATGTTTTTGCGCCAATTCTATCACTTTTTCTATCTCCGAAAAATGCTGTTCAGGCGTTTTTTTCAACTGATGCGTCAAGTGATTTAAAGAGCCTTTGGTCAAAAGATTCATCACTTTTGCGCCCGTTTCGAGCATCCAATTGATGGAGGCCTCACCGTCCACAAAAGTCAAAATTTCAACTTTATCTAAGTAGCCGTTTTCCTTTGCCCAAGTCGTAATTTTCTTCACTGCCTCATGTTCCCCCTCGGAAACCCGTGCCGATGCCACCTCAATTCTATCCACCTTGACTTCTTGCAAAAGCAATTGTGCAATAGTGAGTTTTTCTGATGCAGAAAAGGACACGCCGCTGGTTTGTTCACCATCACGGAGGGTCGTATCCATTATTTCTATGTATTTTTTTGGCATATTATAATTAATTGGCACTATAAAACTTTGATTATCAATATTTTATGTAAAATACTGAGGGGGTAATAACAAAACTTCCAAGCAAACCTTTTAGGCTCGTTTGGAAGTTTTTTATACTTAATCTCTACAAAAATACGCTTTTTGAACGACAATTTCGTTGATTTTACCAAAAATACTGAGGGGGTCAATGTTAAACAACATTATCGTTTTCCAATTTTCCATATTAGGAATTAAAAATTATGAAATAAGAAATTTTACACGGATTGAAGGATTTTTAGGATTAACGGATTTTAATAAATCTGTAAATCCCAATAATCCTTCAATCCGTGTAAAATAAAAATCCAATAATCGCTAAAACGGACGTGCATCCGCAAAAGCCATAATATCTGACCTCAAAGACTGTAAATAATCAATATCATCATAGCCATTGGTCATATTGTCTTTTTTGTAGCCGTTGATGTCAAACGATTCACTTTCGTTGGTGTCCACAATTGTGATGGTTTGGGCGGGCAAATCTATCCGAAGTTCAGCCGTTGGGTCAACTTCGATGGCACTAAAAATTTTGTGCAAAAAATCAGCCGAAACTTGCACGGGCAAGATGCCAATATTCAAAGAATTGCCCTTGAAAATGTCCGCAAAAAAGCTCGATACCACGCAACGGAATCCATAATCATAAATGGCCCAAGCGGCATGTTCACGGCTCGAACCCGAACCAAAATTTTTGCCCCCAACCAAAATTTTGCCACTGTACGTTGGGTTATTCAAGACAAAATCTTGCTTCGGGCTGTCATCATTATTGTAACGCCAATCTCTGAAAAGATTGTCGCCAAAGCCCTTGCGTTCAGTTGCTTTCAAAAAGCGGGCGGGGATGATTTGGTCGGTGTCCACGTTCTCAATTGGAAGTGGAACGGCGGTGCTTATTAATACTGTAAATTTATCGTATGCCATATCTCATGTAGCGGCGAATTTATTCGCCGTATAATTTTTGTATTAAATAAAATATTTTTTTACTAAAAAAAAAGTATCTAAAATGTTGATAATCAATGTGTTATACTCTTCGGCGGATAAATCCGCCGCTACATACTCAAAATACTGAGGGGCCCTAAACGTCCGCAAAAATCATCAGTTCTTCGCCCTCTGTTACTATTTTTTTCTCAAAATAAAACCCTAATTTACCCAATAAATTTTGAGAACGGTCATTGCTTTCTAAGGTTGCCGCCACAATTCGGGTCAAACCCAAATCCGTTTTAGCATAGTTGTAAACCGCTTTTGTGGCTTCCAAAGCATAGCCATTTCCATTAAATTTATCCAAAAAAGCATAGCCAATATCCACGTTATCCAAATACGGTTTTTGCATCAAAGTACACATCCCAATCGCTTGATTTTCTGTTTTTAACCGAGCGGTAAAAACGCCCAAACCCTCCGTTTGATTGTGTTTGATGTACCGTTCTTGAATAATTTTACGAGCATCTTCTATCGTTTTCAAACCTCGATTACCAATGTTTTTTATCCATGATTCGGAGGTGAGTAAGTCGAAAATAAACGGTGCATCGTCTATTGAAATGGGTTTGATTACAAGTCGTTCCGTTTCAATGTAGCTTACGGATTTATCCGAACCCGTCGAAACGGATTTATCCGTTGACATGCTAAAATTGTTTAAAATTTTTGTTAAAATACTGAGGGGGTAGATACTTGACGCTCAAACGGATGAATCCGTTTGGACGGGTTCGGATAAATCCGAAGCTACATCAAATCCGTTTGGACGGGTTCGGATAAATCCGACCTGTGCGATTAAAAAACGCTTGGACACATCTATCATCTTGAAACCACCGATTTTAATCGGTGGGCCATGCAAACCCACTAATGCC
>JAYTMW010000944.1:0-3269 GCA_043728105.1 Saprospiraceae bacterium
CTTATACACCAATTCAACGTCAATGTCATCGGTGTACAACGGGTTACTCAAGCGTTTTTACCGCTTCTGGGAGCGACTTTTAATAAAGATGTACCCAAAGGAAAAATCATTAATATCAGTTCTGTAGCTGCCATCATTACCACACCGTTTTTAGGACCTTATTGCGCTTCTAAAGCAGCTTTGAACAGCCTAACTGATGCGTTGCGTCGTGAATTATCGCTGTTTGGCATTCCTGTTGTTCTGATACAGCCAGGCCCCATCAAAACCCCAATTTGGGAAAAAGCTCGAGCCGAAACAAATATGTATGAAGGAACAGAATATGAAAAACTCTTCAAAAAGGCTCAAAAATCCATAGATCAATCAGAAAAACAAGCGATTGATACCCGTGTTATTGCTAATTTGGTTTTTAAAATTTATAACACGTCCAATCCTAAAACCCGTTATACCATCATAAAGAATAAGCCCATCATAAAACTTGTTTCATGGCTGCCGCCAAAATGGCTGGATTTTTTATTGAAAAAACGCTTATCAAAATAAGAGCTACGAATTACTCGAGTAATTTGTAGCTCATTAATTGTCATAGTTTTAACTGGCTATTGACGACCTATTTCAGGACGATACAAGCGACCTAATAATTGCGCTTATGTTTGTTCACGCTTAATTTGCCGCAATATTATGCTTCACAATAGGCTTCGGTTTTACGGGAAATTGTTTCATCAACTTAACAACGGCTGGGTGAATATCTTTTTGAATGACTGTGGGGTCATAAATATCGGCTTGCACACTGCCTGTCCACAACAATTTATGTCCGTTGGCATCAATAACATTCAACGTAACGGAATTGTTGATGTGCGAATCGAACTCGATTTTAGGATTAGGGTTTGTATAATAATAATTTGGATTGCGGATATAATAATACCGCCGCGTAAAAGGGGAATAATAAATACTCCTAAAATAGTAATGATTGTAATAGTAATCATCTTGATAAACACGCCGAACCGTGTGTGGCTCATTTTTTACCGCCAATTCAAGCAATAAATCAGGTTGTTCAAGATTGACTTGAAAACCCCTATCTGACATCTCTTTGCTAAAATAATTGCGGATATTGTTCCGAATTATCTCATTATTATAAGGCGAATTAGCTGTATCTGCTTTGTCTGCGAGCCAAGCAAAGGTTTTATACTTGTCAAAATTAACCGTCGAGTCAACTGTTGAGTTTATTTGATTATAGACATTGCAAGCAGAAAGAAGGGTCATAAGGACAAAAACAAACCCAAAGAATGATATTTTTTTCATAGCGCGTACATTTTAAGTTTTTAGAAAAAGCTTTAAATTATCCTACAAAACTAAATGATACTGAGGGGGATGGTCAAGGATAAAAATTAGTATAAAACATGATTTTAGTCAACAATAAAGATTTGAATTATACGTAATTTTATGAGAAAGCTATGTTTTTACACCGAAAATGCCTTAAAATGCCTGTTATGAATAGATACTTTAGTTTACGCCAAACCTTTTTATTGGGTATTATTGCCTTGATTTTTGCTTTAAATAGTTGTCAACCTAATGTAGTCTCACAGAAGGATGAGCCGATTCCGTCTGCCGTCAATCCCGATACGTCTCCTGTTCAAACTTGGCATTATGCGCACATTGTGGGGCGAAATATCCGCATCAAAGATTATTTTAGATACATGGACAGCCTCGTTTCTGCTTATGATTCGTTGGTGGATTACGATTTGACGCATCATCTCATCGTTCGGGCAAATCCTTGGATTATTGATACTTTTGAAAACACAGATTATTATCGTCAAAGGAAAAAAGGCGTTTTTGTATATGACCAACAAAAATTAGAAGTGCTGAAAAAAGGCGACACCTTATTTATTCCAACCGATACGATTGCGAAGCAAATTGAGCAAAAACAAGACAAAACCGTCCTTGATATCAATATTCCAGAATACACATTGCGCATTATTGAAGACGGCGATACCATCGGTTCATACCTTGTCAGAGTTGGACAAAACCGTATTCGTCAATGGTCTGTGTATGAAAAAATGTCTAATCTAAGAACACGAACAGGATCAGGTAAAATCGTTACCGTTTATTTCAAAACCTTCTTTTTAGACCCCGTTTCTGGTAAAAACTACTACAAAACCGCTCGTGACGATGGTGACACGACGCTGATGCCGCTCATGCCTTGGATCGAACCTGAAATCAATGGCGAATGTAACGGTCAGTTGATTCACCCAACAACGAACGAAACTACACTTGGCAAGGCTTACTCAAACGGCTGCATTGGTACTGCCGAAGGTGATATGTGGCGGATTTATTTCTATGCACCTATGGGTACAAAGGTGCGGATACGTTATAACCTTAATGTAAAAGATGCCAATGGTGAATCTAAGCGGTTGAAAGATATTTATGGCAAAAAGCCAAAAGTGGGTTGAAGCACTTTACTTTTTATTTAGTAGAATTTTTTCGTCTTCGTAAAATCCATTTTATGCCAATAAATCAAAAATAAAATGCCTGCTATCGTAAAAGGCAGCCCAAAAACCATGGCAACCCGCCACGCATGATTGAACGCTACATGATATGCCCACATACCCACACCGCCTAAAACGAGCATCCAACCGCCAAAAAAAGTATTGAGCCAAGCCATCACATAACCAGCCACCGCAAAAAGGAAAAGAGGTATGAAAGGAATCAAGTCATTTGCCTTGCCTTCGATGAGGTCTGGAACACCTTCGCTGATGAAAAAACTGATGAATAATGCGCTGGCGGCAAATCCTATGATACGTGCAATCCATTTTATCGTCTTCATTGTCTTGTTTTTCTGCAAAATTACCCCCTCAGTATTTTTGAGAAAATGATATGCGACCCTATCGAACCATGATATTGGTCAGTTGTAAAAAACAAAAATCAAAATTTTAGGCATGATTTCACTATTTTGATGCACTTCAAGGTTGAAAAAAGCACCCCCTCAGTAAAAAAGCCTAAAAAGAATGCACTTAAATTTTTTTTAAGTAACAATTAATCACATCTAAGTAAGTTTTAATTGATTTTTTATTGCCGTTTAACCAACGGCTAAGTGCCGCCCATCCATATTTGTACTGTGGTTCGAGAGAAACAAGTTTTTTAAAAAAAGTTTTAAAAAATAATTTCAAAAATCTTTTATGATAACAGCCAAAGGGCAGCGCATATATAAAACACGCATCTCGGACATATAAGCGTTGTTTGGCGGCAATTAAATTCTTTTAATCATGCCATTCGAA
>JAYTMW010000945.1:0-9443 GCA_043728105.1 Saprospiraceae bacterium
CTCGACTCCGTCGATTTTTGGGAATATAAAAACAAAGCAAAGACACCGCTAAATCAGCAAAAATACGGGGGGGTGCAACAAAAAACGCTTGATTATCAAACCGATAATCAAGCGTTTTTTGTTGCAAAACGGGTAAATACTGAGGGGGTATTTCATAAAACGAACAGCATATTATAGATAAATGACCATCAACTAACCCACAAACCCCATCAAAACACCCTCCAAAGCCACCGCCGTCATCAAGCCCGATTGCCGCCATTTTACTTCTCCTTTCTGAAAAACAATCAAAGTAGGCACAGATTGAACTTTAAAACTTGTTGCCAAATTCGGGTTTTTATCAATATCAATTTTGATGATTTTTACCTTATCACCTACCTTCTTTTTTACTTCTGAAAGCACAGGCGCAAGCATCTTACAAGGCCCACACCACTCGGCTGAAAAATCTACTAAAACAGGTGTTCCGGATTGGATTAAATCGTTGAAAGAGGGTTGTTGAGTCATTATTTTTATGTTTTTAATGAAAAAAAATTAAGTGTAGGACTTACAAAAGTAGCACTACTTTTTGATAACAACCGAAAAAAATGTTATTTTCAATTGTGATAATTTTGTGATGAAATCTATCTATTTTGTTGATACTTTTCGAAAAATAAATCCAATTTTAAAAATAAGTAACGCTTAAAAATTAACCTCCCGATTTCAAAATCATAAGCAATTGACCTGCCTGACGGTAGACAGGTTTTCAATGCGTTAATTTTAATTTTCTAATTTTTAATTTTTAATTTTTAATTTTTACAAATGAACTGTATGTCTAAAATTTACATCCTCTTCTTTATCATTTTTTCCGCTTTGAGTTGTCAAAAAAAGACTGAAATCATACTTGAAAAACCCGCAGAAATTCCCATGGTTAGGCAGTATGAATATCTACCCGAAAACTTAATTGCCGAAAATAACACACAGCAAACCACCGCCCGTTACACCGACCCAACTACTCGTTATGGACATGGTATTTTAGGTGATAAGATTGAAGCAGGAGGACTTTTGGTGACGAGAAAAGGGAAGGATTATTATGTCAAACTTGATTCTACATATGTTTTTGAAGACTTACAACCTCGTTTGGCTGATGTTGATAACGATGGTGAATTGGAATTTATTACCATTCAATCGAGCCTTACGCAAGGTGGTAGCGTGGCAGTTTATAAGATTTTGGATGAAAAATTACAGCTTTTTGTGGCAAGCAATTTTATCGGCACATCGAGTCGGTGGCTCAATATTGCGGCGATAGATGATTTGGATAATGATGGGAAAGTAGAAATAGCATGGGTGCAAACGCCACATATTGGTGGTATTTTACGCATTGCCCATATCGAAAATGGAAAATTAATTGTATTGGATGAAAAGAGTGGCGTGAGTAATCATCGTATAGGCTCAAAAAATTTATGCCTATCAGTTCTCACGCAAGTTGCGAATGCGAAAACGCTTTATTTGCCCACTAATGCCTATGATGCATTGCTTGGTTTTCAATTTAAAGACAAAAAAATTGTAGAAACGGATAAGATAACGGCTGTAATTGAGGCTTCAAAATCCTTATTTGAACAATATAATTTTTCCAATAGATTGGTGGATAAAAACTGTATCAATGTTCGTTGAAAACTATAAAAAGAGACCCCCCTCAGTATTTTGGTATTTTTTTTTAAATTTATATTATTGTTTAAATTAAATTTTATAAAATATTAATAAGTAACGCAAAGTAAATAATCGACGTTTTATATTTCTGTAAGTAATTGATTATCAATACTTTACAATATTCATCACTCATCATTTATAATTCATCATTACTTAATCAAATATTTATAATAGAATACTGAATTATTATTTCACTTTTTAAAAACAAACAGTATGAAAGCAAACATGAGTGGTCTTGACCGTATTATTCGCCTCGCAATCGTTGGCGTGCTTGGTTTTTTGTATTACAATGGGACAATTAGCGGTACTTTGGGTATCGTAGCGCTTGTCGTAGCAGTAATATTTGCCTTAACGAGTTTTGTTAGTTTTTGCCCTTTGTATGCAGTGGTTGGTATCTCTACCTGCCCTGTCGAAAAGAAGTAAAATCTGTACAAAAAATGAAAAGTGTCGAAGTTAGTAATAGCCTCGACACTTCTTTTTCGTCACTTAGGATTCTGTAATTGCCTTCTTTTTTTTAAAATCAATTCTTTTTTGAACGATAATTCATACACGCCCCGGCGCCTTGGCAACCTATATTAAAAACACCTTGTGCCATAAAAACTACTCCTAAAAAAAGGAAGAGCGATTCATGGGTTGATACATATTCAGCTATGGCAATACCACCAAAAACAAGACGTAGTATGCGCATAAAGTGCCAATTACTTTTGAGTATTGCAATCATTTTTATCTACTTCAATTTTATAATAAATAATTATTTTATAATGTTTAATTAATTGATTAAAGATATTTTATATAAAAAAATATAAGTAGATTTAGTGCCAAAAAAAGCTGTTCAATTATCTAAAAACTTAAAAACCCGCCTTAATATATGCCCACTTTTTCGATTGCTTGTCCACCACTTCAATGATGCCCGCAGGAACAAAAATAGCATCAGAAACAATTTCCGTTTTATCTATTTTACGCTCACGCAAAGTGTTTTCACACGCCGCAAAAACAACACCTTTGGCTTGCAATTCTTTGATTTTATCACCAAAAATCGTTTTAGCGGATTGCAAAAATGCAATACCGTTGTTGTGGCAAACAATTTCAATTTTGGTATTGGGTGCCGCCGTCAAAGCGTTAAACATTTGCTTAACTGTGGCACGATGTACCGCCGTATCGCCGTTGGTCAATTGTATGACCATTTTGTACTTTTTTAGGTTAGGTACTGAGGGGGTCGTTTGCGCTGACACATTCACAATTGAGATGAAAGCAATAATGATTAAGAGAGCTATTTTTTTCATTTTTATATTTTTAAATTAAAAAAGCGAATTAACGACAAAAAAGCGGAAAAGTAATGATGAAGTAGATGAATAAAAATGGACGAATTCTAATTTCCCTTTTAGTCATTTTTTATTCTTTTAATCTTAATTTTTAATTCATTACATAAACTGATAATCCACCCCAAAAACCTGTGATAAAAGTGTCTGCGGTGCATCCAAAACTTTCACATTACCGTGTGGCGTGGGTGTAATAGGCGTATGCAGACTCACATAATCACGTAATAATTGGTGCATCGTGAAAGGTAAATTTTTAGGATTTTTGACGTTCTGAATACGGCACAACATGGTTTCAGGATCTCCGTCACGCTCACATGCGGAAATCGAATATTCTTTGTCTAATTCCAACGGATTGCCGCCAATTGTAATGCTTTGAACCCTTTTTCCTACGTCTTCATGGGCTTTGAAGGTCATATTCATACCTTTCATTTTGATAACCCAACCGCCAAAACGCTTTGATGTGTCTTTGGCAAAAACATTTTGCAGCTCTTTTTCAAGCCATTCTGTGAGTTGTTTACCCGTCACGAAGGCAGTTCGGGCTTGAGAATCTACTGGCAACATGTCAAAAATGAATCCCTCTGTTATTGGCACTTTTCCCGTTGCATCAGCAGTGCGAGGTGGGCAAAAGCGGAAACCATTAGAGACCACAATATCCGTTTGGGCTTTCCACATCAAGGCATCAATAAGCAAGGTATCAATAGTATTTTCAATCACAAAATAACGGTAAAGTGGGACTGTTGAATAGCCATGAACTTTGTTTATACTTTCGGCAAACGGTTTTTCTTGCGCATCAATCAGTTTTTGAATCGTCGGTTGAGGCTTATATTTTTTGGCATCAACTTCAATCAATTCATATTTTTCACTCACAATTTTTCCATTTTCAACCGTCAAATCCAAACGCCCAACGAAAGAACCAAACGCTCCCGGCTCAACCACTTTAGCATATTTTCCTTGAATTGGATTACGCACACGCTCATGTGTATCACCACCAAAAATGTAGTTCACGCCTTCACATTCAGGCAAATTGGCGATATTTATCTGTTGTGAAAGCCCTAAATGCGCTAAAATGATGATAAAATCACATTGTTCTTGCTCTTTAAGCACTTTTACGTAGTAAGCCAAATTTTCTTCTGGCTTCGTGTAAGTGATGCCTTTTGAGTAATTGGGCGATTGTCGAAGCGGCACAAGGTGGTCAGTATAACCCAAAAAACCAATTTTCACACCTTGTTTCGACCACGTATAATATGGTGGAAAAATCAACTCACCTTTTTTGCCGCCGCCCAAATCATGATACATATTCGCACATACTTTTGGCGCATCTAACGCCCCTAAAAGCGTTTGCATTTTGGCTTTGCCATAAATCACTTCCCAATTGCCGGGCAAGTACAAATCGTAATTTAAAGCATTCAATATTTCGACATACGCTACACCCATTGTCTTCACCGAGAGCATACTGCCTTGAAACATATCACCCGTATCCACAATAAAAGTATCGGGATTTTGTTTTTTGATGCCCTCAAAAACGGTTGCCAATTGCGCATACCCCGCCGTCTTTCTGAACACCATTTTTTCATTTTCCCAAAACATTTCATCGTGTGGGTGAATTTGGCAATGGACATCGGTGGTTTGGAGAAGGGTTAGGGTCTTTTTACCTTTGTTTTCTTCAAAATTGTCGTTGATACTGAGGGGGTCTTCAATTTCGGTTTTTGAATTTGAGATTTCGGACTTAGCCAATACGGGTGTTAAACCAACGCCTAAACCACCAATAATACTATTTCTTAAAAATTTTCTACGATTTGACATAATGAATGTATAAATGGGTGAAGCGAAAAATGATACTGGTTTTGGGTTTTGCAACCTTTTTTAGTCGTGGGTTTTGTTATTTATTTCAACGGATAAATCCGTTTCGACGGGTTCGGATAAATCCGTAAGCTACGTTTGCTTTTTAAAACTGCAAAAAGTAAAATTTTGCTGTGTTCCAAAAGGCGTTGTATGGTCTTCATTGATGCACCGAATTTTATCAAAATGCGACGAAAGTTCCGTTGCTAAAGCCGTTTCGTCATATTTTTTTATGGTCAAACCACTGCATTTTTCGGGGCCTTTTTCGGAAAATGTACCAATTGTTAAGAAGCTTTTTACAGCTTTTGCGGTCAATGTTTTGTAGTATTTTATCTGATTTGAGTCTGTCAAAAAATGAAAAGTCGCACGGTCGTGCCACACGTCATATTGTGTTTTGGGTTTAAATTTTGTTATGTCGGAAACAATCCAATGCACCTTATTTCCTCGCTCACCCAAGCGTTCTTTGGCTTTGTTTATGGCATTTTCGGAAATATCCAAAACGGTAATATTTTCATAGCCTTCTTCCAATAAATAATCTACCAAATGACTGTCACCGCCGCCAATGTCAATGATTTTTGCCGTTTTGGGCATATCAAAACTGTGGATAAAATCCAAAGAAGTGGTGGGTTTTTCTTGTGTCCAACTGACTTCGTGGGGCTGTTTTGTGGCGTAAACTTTTTCCCAATGGGCTTTATTTTCGTTCATTTTTTTCTTTTGGCAGCGGCGAATTTATCCGCCGAAGTGATTGATAATCAATGAGTTATGAATTATTCGGCGAATAATTTCGCCGATACAGGAATTATTTCCCCGTCTTACTATGCGCTTTTTGCCAATCCACAATTGGCTGAAAAGGCCCAAATTTATGTTGCATTTCAGGAAACGAATCGGCAAAAGGGCCAAACGGATGATCAAAGGGTTTTACTTCAATTTTGGGCCAATCGGTAGCTAAAAAAGGATGCTTCGGACGGGGTTGCGCATTCACGAAAGCTGCCAAATCCCATGCTTCGGCATCGCTCAATTGCGGATTATCGTAGCTTGCACCAAACGGCATATTGGCTTTCACATAACCCGCAAACATCGAAATACGAAACAATCCTGCGCCTTCATTATAGCTTTTTTCGCCCCAAAGTGGTGGATATATGCGCCCATTACCTTCGGGCATTGGTAAACCTTGACCGTCAGCACCATGACAACTTTGGCATTTTAGACTATAAACCACCTTCCCACTATCGGGATTGGCAGCTCGTTTCATGTATTTTAACTTCATCAAACCTGCACCTTTTGGCGTTTTTCCCTTCGGCACATTTTCGCCCAACCACTTGATATAGGCTTCGATTGCCTTCATTTCATGGCTCGTTGAGTCCAACGCCTGACCATTTAAACTGCGTTGAATACAGTCATTTACTCGTTTATATATGGTCTCTGCCGTGCCCGACCTCGCTCTGAATTTTGGATAAGTGGCAGCAACGGCAGTGTAATTATTGCCAAACGCTTTTGACCCTGCCGCAAGGTGACAATTTTGACAATTCATGCCATTTGACATCGGTTTTACAGTGCCTTCGGGGCCTAAATAATCGGATGTATGGGCGATTAAATCCATGCCATATTGTATCAATTCGGGGTCATTTTCGTCTCGAATACTGAGGGGGTCGGGTGCTGTGAAAATTTTAGAAGTATCGAATTGAGCAACCAATTTTGCTTTGGCTTCTTGCTTCAAATTTTGCGTTATTTTACGGTTTTGTTGCCACCGAAAAAGCAAAAAAGTGAAGATCAAAAGCGCAGGAAGGTAGATGAAATATTTAGCCGTTTTCAAAAACGCTTTGGCTTTTGGATAGCGGTTAAATTCCGAATTTTGGGCTTCTACAATGCGGTTCACTTCGTCAACATGCCGCAAGGTATTGACTAAAAGTAGCATCAAGCCGAAGCCTGTGAGTATCATAAGAGGTGTAAGTAATTCGTTCATTTTGCGATAGAAAATGATTGTAATTTGGTATGATTAATCGTTTTTATTTTGACGTATTTTTATTGTAAAATATTGATAATCAATGAGTTGAATATTTTTAAATTTCGCATAACTTGACGTATGTTTCAAACTCTGTCCATTACCCACAAGTCAAAAACTTAAAACTAATGTGTCTTTGCGAGGAGGCACGACGAAGCAATCTGTTATTTTTCGCATGATTTTATTAATAAAAACTATTGAAATCGTATCATTATCTCTCAGTCCCTACTTATTTTAAAAAAGGGAATCGCAAGTTAAATAACAGATTGCTTCGTCGTGCCTCCTCGCAAAGACACATTAATTTTAGGTTTTAAAGATGTGGGTAATGGACAGTGTTTCAAACTTGCGTCAAGTTAATTAATCCGAAAAATCGTTAAAAATACTGAGGGGTCTTTCAATTATTTCTGTCCTTTTCTTGTAAAAAAACCTACTTCACAACCACCTTATTCTGCCCTTTCCAAGCCGTCATACCACCTTGCAAATCATAAATTTTTGTAAAACCTAATGTCGTTAACATCGCCGCCGCTTTGCCACTTCTGCCACCCACGCCACAATAAACGGCTACAGGTTTAGTCTTATCCAATTGACTCATTTTGGCTTGAAAATCAGCATCGGCAATGTTGATATTGACGGCTTTTTTGATGTGTCCATTCGCCACTTCTTGGGGTGTGCGCACGTCCACGAGTTGCACGGTTTTATCCGCTTGAATGAGTTTTTCAAAATCATCGGGACTCAATTTTGTTTGCGCCGTGGAATTGTCACAGCCGACGATTGAGAGAAAACAGAGGAGGCAAAAGATTAATTTTTTCATTTTTTAATGCTTAATATTTGTGGGAAATGATGTTTGTTTTTTGCGAAATTATGGGCTAAGATAAGGGAATTAAAAAGGAAAAATTCCGTGTAGTGTTTTCCATACGAGATATTTTTTTTTAAGGAAAAAGAAGAGGTAGGCAATCGTGCTTTTTATGCAATGTCTAACACGATTATCAAGCATTTAACAATCGTTTTTCAGGTTTAAAATACTCGAAATGTTTCACCCATGCGGGGTCGCCTACCTCTTCGTTTTCCCTAAAAAAAATATCTAATTTTGAAAAGAATTATGCCTATATTTATTTTTTTTATAAATCAGAATTACAGTAATTTTAACGTAACCAATTGATTATCAATGATCTAAAATTTTTAACCCTTACTTTTTATTTTTATTTCAACCTCAATTCGGCAATTTATCCTTTAACAAACCATACGTCCAAGTGCCTGCAATTGCACTCAATAATGTAACGACAACGACCGCCGCACCCGTTCCAATTTGAGCAAAAAGAGAGCCCGGGCAAGCTCCCGTCAAAGCCCAACCAAAGCCGAAAATCAAGCCGCCAATGACTTGACCTTTGTTAAAATTCTTGCTATGAAACACCACCCTTTCGCCTGATAAAGTCTTGATATTCAATCGTTTAATCAAAAAAACAGACAGCGCACCAACCGTTACAGCCGTGCCTATCACGCCATACATGTGAAAAGATGTGAACTGAAACATTTCTTGAATCCGAAACCAAGAAACGACCTCGCCTTTCACGAAAACGATTCCGAAAAGCACACCCACGAATAAATACTTCACATTACTGAGGAGCCCCTCTTTTGTCGCCATGTCATTGGGTGCTTCGCAGACAAAATCGTTGGTTGGTTCTCGCCAAATTTTGGTTTCAAAAACGGGCGTTTTTATCCTTTTTCCCACTTTCGGCTGCTCAATTTCGCTCTTTTCTGTCACCATTTCAGTAATTTCAACAAGAGGAGTATGTGATGCTTTTACTCCTATTTCTTCAGGCACATCACAAGATATAATATCGGTTTCCACTACGGGAATTTGATTGAAATTTGACATCATTTTTTATTTAATTAATGAATAAAAAAATGCAGTCATAAGGTTTTTTAATTAATGAGGAAAGATTAATGATGAATTATGATTGATAAATTAAGAAATGTGTGTTATAAATTAGAAAATACTGAGGGGGTAAAATAAAAATTAAATTTATGTATAACAAATTGTAAATCAATACTATATTCAACAATTTATCATTCATAATTCATCATTTAATTAACTATAAACTCATGATAAAAGGCAAGCCAAACCAAGTCATCAAAATGCCGCCAATCATAAAACTAATGGTGGCAACCAACGACGGCATTTGCAAATTTGAAAGTCCCATAATAGCATGTCCCGATGTGCAACCACCCGCATAACGAGTGCCAAAACCGACCAAAAAACCACCTACAACGATGAAAATAAAACCCTTCAAAGTCAAAATATTTTGGAAATTAAAAAGGTCGGTGGGCATCAAGCCGTTAAAATCGTGTATGCCTTGCGCCATGAGGCGTTCTTTTGTGGCAGTTGCAATGTGTATGGGTTCAGGATTTTGTAAGAAATACATCGCTATAAATCCACCGATGATGATGCCTAAACTGAAAATAAGATTCCAAATTTCCTTCTTCCATTCGTAGTGAAAAAATGGAATATTGGCGGGCAAACAAGCGGCGCAGATGTGGCGTAAATTGGCAGAAAGACCAAAATGTTTGTTGCCAAGAAGTAAGAGTGCAGGAACTGTTAA
>JAYTMW010000946.1:0-9889 GCA_043728105.1 Saprospiraceae bacterium
GGGTCTTCCGCACACACTCTAAGCTCAATTGCGTGACCTTTTATGGTCAAATCGGCTTGTGTGAAAGCGAGTTTTTCACCTCTGGCGGCTCTTATTTGTTGCTCCACGAGGTCGAGTCCTGTAATCCATTCCGTCACGGGATGCTCCACTTGTAGGCGGGTATTCATTTCTAAAAAATAATAATTCAGTTTTTCATCCAACAAAAATTCAACTGTTCCTGCGCCTCTATAATTGCATGCTTTCGCTACTTTCACGGCATCTTCACCCATCTTTTTACGAATTTCAGGTGTCAAAACCGCACTTGGTGCTTCCTCCACGAGCTTTTGATGCCGCCTTTGAATGCTACATTCACGTTCGAAAAGATAAACTGTATTACCAAAATTGTCCGCCAAAATCTGGATTTCAATGTGCCGTGGCGAGCCAACATATTTCTCAATGAAAACCGAACCATCACCAAATGCACTGATTGCTTCACTCACTGCACGGTGCATTTGCTCTTCAAACTCACCCTCGTTTTCGACAATTCGCATGCCCTTGCCTCCACCCCCTGCGGAGGCTTTTATGAGGATTGGATAACCAATGTTTTTCGCCGTTTTTTTCGCTTCTTCTACATCTGAAATGGCTCCATCAGTACCCGGAACCATCGGGATATTGTATTTTTTAACCGCCTCTTTTGCACCCAATTTCGAACCCATAACCTCCATAGATTCTGCGTCAGGGCCTATGAAAACGATACCATTTGCTTCAACTAAACGAGAAAAAGTGGCATTTTCGCTTAAAAAACCATAGCCAGGATGAATTCCGTCCACACCCAAATGCTTTGCCACTTCAACAATTTTTTCCATCAAAAGATAGGATTGATTGGACGGCGGCGGCCCCAACAAAACGGCTTCATCCGCATAGCCTACATGGGGACTATTCCTATCCGCCTCGGAATAAACCGCAACCGTTTTGATGCCCATGCGACGGGCTGTTCTCATCACTCGAAGGGCTATTTCACCTCGATTGGCGACCAATATTTTTTTCATAAAAAAAATTTATTCAGACTTTAAAGATGCGTAAATGTAATTCTTAAAAATGAAAACCTTCAATGAGTTGTTGTTCTTATTTAATTTTTATCTTTGCGCCATTCAACGCATTTTGTAAAAAAAACACATTTAATAAAATTTAAAACCGAAATTTGCGTTCAGAAATAAAGATAAATTTTTGACTCATTATAATCACGTATGATTTAAACGGAAAATATGTTGTGACTTTTAAAAAATTCTACATCCAAACAAAACCCAAGTTTAGATGTCTTTTCTTTTTCACTCAATTAAAACAACGAAAGTTCTAACTTCTGAATCTATCGTTTGTTATTCGTGCTATCCTAAGCAATACAAATTAAAACTAAAATGATTATCTCTAAACATGCCAATTTGGTGTGTATATAATAGGTGTGTTATTTTCCGCTTCATAGAAAGTGAAATACAACTCACCCCCTCAGTATTTTTTAGTTTTTTTCTTTTCAAGCATAAATAAAAATAAGATTAATGAACACAAAAAAATACAAATCAAAATTGGTTTTAAAATTGTCACTTAAAAAAAATAAAAGTGGTATGGTAAATAGTTGAAGTCGTTGAAAAAAAAACAATCGTTAGAAGTTTCACAACTCATTAATTATCAACTACTTCAATATATTTTATTGCGTTTTTTTCCTGCTTTTGTCGGCAGACGTGTTTAATATTCGGTTATTATCAAACCAATTATTTCATTTATCAAACTATTTTCTATAATCAAAAATTCATTTTAATGAGAACATTTCTTTTTTTGCTTTTTCTCTCGACCCGTATTTTTAGTTCAAAAGCCCAAAACATTGAGGCAGGATTATTTTTGGGAACTTCATTTTATAATGGCGACATCAGCATCACTCCCAAGAACGCTTTCCAACAAATGCGTCCAGCTTTTGGCATTTACGGAAAGTATATTTTGAATCCATCATGGGCAATCCGTGGGCAATTCTTACACGGAACATTGTTTGGAGACGAAAAAAGATTTCCAGTGTCAACCTATCGTCAAACTCGTGGTTTCAGTTTTGAATCGCCCATAAATGAGTTGAGCGTTCAAGCAGAGTGGCATGCGCTGAAACTTGACAAAGGTTTTTCAATTGACAACGAAGATCCATTTTTGAACTTTTATGTTTTTGGTGGTTTAGGCGGGGCGTTTTTCAATCCTGCAACAAATTATAATGAGCCAAACCCACTGTATGATAATGTATCAATTGATAAAGATACAATCGTTTCTACAAGTACATTATCACTTTTGGCAGGTGGCGGCGTGCAGATGAAATTGACCGACAATTGGTATTTGGGTTCAGAATTTGGGATGAGAAAAACATTTAGTGATTATTTAGACAAAATAAGTCTTTTAGGAAGTCCACGAGTGAAAGATTATTACTTTTTTTGGGGTTTAACAATAGGTTATCGTTTTGGTGGTGATTCTGGTTTAGTGGGCAATAGTGGCCGATGGAATCGTTCAAAAAATAAAACAGGATGCCCTACGTTCTGATGAGTTAACTTTAAAATAGTGGAATTAATTGATTTTCAATGCTTTATTTTCAAAAAAATTGCTTTTCAGCCCTCATTTTTACAGATTATTGCTTTTTAAAAAGAATAATTTGAAAAACTTAAAACTTTAGTAGGATAATTGAATTAAGAAATATAATTTTGCGCCACAAAAAGTAATAATTTTTAAATTTTAAATAAAAAAAGAAGAAAGCATGCTTATTATTGATGTAAAAGACAGCGAAAGCATAGACAAAGCACTTAAAAAATACAAGAGAAAATACGAGCGTTCAGGCACGTTGAAGCAATTGCGGGCACGCAAGCATTTCACGAAGGACAGCATTGTGCGTCGTACAGAGGTTTTGAAAGCAGTTTACAAGCAAGATAAATATGGTAACCTTGATTAAAATATAATTAGATGATTTGATTTGATAATGTCCTAAGGTATGTTTATATTTGCCAAAAGGAACATTATAATCATCATCTAAATATTTTTAATTGGAGCTTTACCTCGACGTTTTCTATCGTTACATAGAATCAGAAAAAAGATATTCGCCCAAAACTATTTCGGCTTACCGATTAGATATGGGTCAGTTTGTAGAATTCATACAAACATATTGCCTCACCTCTGTCACAGAGGTGAGGCATACTCATGTTAGGCAATGGATAATGGCTCAGCTGAGTGACGGCACGGCTGCTCGCAGCGTAAACAGAAAACTTTCATGCTTGACCACTTATTTTAAATTACTGCAAAAGCGAGCCTATATCCACGCCAATCCAATGGCTAAGGTGACATTTCCCAAAATAAGTAAACGTCTTCCCGTAACAGTCACTGAAAGAAAAATGGAGCAACTACTCGAACAATCTGAGTGGGGCAACACTTATAAGGATGTCTTAGAAAAGACCATCGTCGAACTACTATACAACACAGGCATGCGCTGCTCAGAACTGACAGGGCTCCAACAAACGCAAATTGATTTTGGACAAATGCAACTAAAGGTTTTGGGGAAAGGAAACAAAGAACGTTTGATACCCGTGGGCAAAAAATTGATAGAAATACTGAGGGGGTACCTCGAAGAAAAAAATATGAGGTTTCCAGACTCTAAGAAATCTTATTTTTTTCTTAATGATAAAGGCGAACCCATGAGTCATAGTCGGGTTTATGCGCTGGTTAAGAAAAAACTATCCATCGTAACGACACAAGAAAAGCGCAGCCCCCACGTGCTGAGACATTCATTTGCAACCCACCTTTCAGAAAATGGTGCAGATTTGAACGCCATAAAAGAATTATTAGGTCATGCAAATTTGCAGGCGACACAAATTTACACGCATAATTCAGTAGAAAGGCTGAAAAAAGTATATGAGCAAGCACACCCCAAAAGCGGTAAAAATGGTTGAATGAAAAAATAAATTGAGAAAATAATTAAAAGACAAAAGATTGATATTCAATGAATTAGGGTTTCAAATTCAGAAAAAGGAATTTTCATAAACCTTAAGATTCGTATTTTCAAAAATATTTTGTCAAACAGCCCGTTTATAACTTTAAGTTTGGCGAAGAATGCGTACCTCGAATTAGGTATAAAACAAACTTTGTATTTTTAAAATAAAAAAATGTTAATAAATTTGGAAGTTTAAAAATAATGCCCAATATTGCAGTCAATAAGTGAATATGAATTTAACAAACAGCACTATATTATCACAATTTTTCTTTAACCATTTAATCAAGTAGAATATGAAAGTACAAACAGAAGCTATTCATTTTTCCGCTGACAACAGATTATTATCTGTTATTGAAAACAAATTAGTCAAATTAGAAACCTTCTTTGACAGAATTATCGAAGCGAGAGTAATTCTCAAACTTGAAAATTCGGGACAGATTCGGGACAAAATCGCCGAGATTAAGTTGCACCTTCCGAACGGCATTATTTTCATCAAAGAAACGAGTAAAACCTTTGAGGCTGCCATTGACAAAGCCCTCGTTTCTTTAAAAAGACAATTAGTCAAACACAAAGAAAAAGCGACAGGCCGCCGCTACAAAGAAAGGTCAGAAAGATCAGACACAATTTAAGAGAATGATTCTCAAACCCAAATGCCCTACTTTAACCAGTAGGGCATTTTAGTTTTAGAGAGCAAATAATATTTTTTTCATTTTTATTAAAATAAACTTGCAGAGTTTAGAACGGATGCTATCTTTGCGCCACCAAATGAAAAATGATTAGTTTTGAAGAATTTTTGAATAAAAGTTTGGAAAATAAATTAATTCTTTTACCTTTGCATCGCTTTTTGAAAAGGCAATGTTTGTAGGTAATTATTGAAACATAATTTATTATATTTCGTATAAAAAACCTAATGTTCTTTTACATTATTGTTCTATATATTAGCCAGTGTAGCTCAGTTGGTAGAGCAGCTGATTTGTAATCAGCTGGTCGGGGGTTCGAGTCCCTCCACTGGCTCTAAAATTGGGAGTATACCAGAGTGGCCAAATGGGGCAGACTGTAAATCTGCTGGGTAACCTTCGGTGGTTCGAATCCATCTGCTCCCACATTTTTTTTATGTAGAATTCTGATTGCAATAAGCGGGAGTAGCTCAATTGGTAGAGCGATAGCCTTCCAAGCTATAGGTCGCGAGTTCGAGCCTCGTCTCCCGCTCACTTCTCAAAACGGTTTACGATTATTTTGATTTACGAAACGCAACCTCACATACAGTAAATCGTAAATCATTTCCAAGGTAATAAGAATCGTTAGTTTTGTAGTGCTGTTGTTACATCTTTATTGAAAGGTGTAGTATTTTGAAGTGTTTTGCAGTTATAAGGCACCCCCTCAGTATTTTAGCTGAAAAATGCCGTTGTAGCTCAGGGGTAGAGCACTTCCTTGGTAAGGAAGAGGTCGCGGGTTCAATTCCCTTCAACGGCTCTAAATTTTAGTGAATAATGATTAGTGATTTTTTGAATAGTGACAACGGTTGTTTTGTATTTCAACTTTAATAAACTATCCATTATCAATTACAAAATTTGAATAGAATATCTCTATTAATATTATTTGAAATTTTTATCAACTCAAAAAGAATAATTCAATGGCAAAGGAAACGTTTAACAGGTCGAAACCGCATTTAAATATTGGTACAATTGGTCACGTTGACCACGGTAAAACGACCTTAACAGCAGCCATCACATCGGTATTGGCTAAACAAGGTTTGGCAAAAGTTATGTCTTATGACTCAATTGACGCTGCACCAGAAGAAAAAGAGCGTGGTATTACAATTAATACTGCTCACGTAGAATATGAGACGAAAAATCGTCACTATGCTCACGTTGACTGTCCGGGTCACGCTGACTACGTAAAAAACATGGTAACGGGTGCTGCTCAAATGGACGGTGCAATCCTTGTAGTTGCTGCTACAGATGGTCCGATGCCACAAACTCGTGAACACATCCTTTTGGCTCGCCAAGTTGGTGTTCCTGGAGTTGTTGTTTTCATGAACAAAGTAGATATTGTTGAAGACTTAGAAATGTTGGAACTTGTTGAAATGGAAGTTCGTGAATTGTTAAGCAAATATAGCTTCGACGGTGACAACGCTTCTGTAATTCAAGGTTCAGCTTTGAAAGCATTAGAAGGTGATCCAGTATATGTTCAAAGAATCATGGATTTAATGGACGCTTGTGATAACGAAATTAAAGAACCAAAGCGTTTGGTTGATCTTGATTTCTTGATGCCAGTTGAAGACGTGTTCTCTATCACGGGTCGTGGTACAGTTGCAACGGGTCGTATTGAGCGTGGTGTTATCAAGGTAGGTGAGTCAGTAGAAATCGTCGGTATGATGAAAGAAACTGAAAAGCCGATCATGTCAACTTGCACAGGTGTTGAAATGTTCCGTAAATTGTTGGATCGTGGTGAAGCTGGTGACAACGCTGGTATCTTACTTCGTGGTGTTGACAAGGAGCAAATCAAGCGTGGTATGGTTATTTGCAAGCCAGGTTCAGTGAAACCGCACAAAAAATTCAAGTGCCAAGTGTATGTTTTGTCGAAAGACGAAGGTGGTCGTCACACACCATTCTTCAATGGCTACCGTCCTCAGTTTTACTTCCGTACAACGGACGTAACGGGAGATTGTGCTTTGCCAGCTAACGTAGAAATGGTTATGCCAGGTGACAACGTTGAACTTTCAGTACAATTGATTAACCCAATTGCAATGGAAAAAGGTCTTCGTTTCGCTATCCGTGAAGGTGGTCGTACAGTAGGTGCAGGTCAAGTAACTGAAATTCTTGATTAGTCCTCATAAAAAATGATTGAGTGATTCATTGGATTTGGTTATTTTAAATAAAATCATTAGATTTGTCTAAAATATTCTATTCATTGAATCACTTAATCGTTTTTACACACGGGTGTAGCTCAACTGGTAGAGTACCGGTCTCCAAAACCGATGGTTGTGGGTTCGATTCCTACCGCCCGTGCATTTCAAATATAATCCTTACGGCGAATATATTCGCTGATTTTCAAAAATCGGCCAATATACTTGCCGTTTAATGTTTAAAGAACACCGATAAAATGGAAAAATTAAGATCGTACATCAACGAAAGTTTAGAAGAATTACGCACCAAAATGACTTGGCCCACATGGGTTAACTTGCAACAGACAACAGGTGTTGTTTTATTGGCGAGTTTACTATTGGCTTTAATTATTTTTGGTATGGATTCTATTGCCAATCAAGCTTTGAAATTAATTTATGGTATAAAATAATGTGAGTCTAACTCAATAATATACTCCCTTATGTCAGAAGAAACAAAGTGGTATTCATTACGTGTAATTAGTGGTAAAGAACGTGCTATTAAAGAGCGTATTGAAAAAGAGATAAAAATTGAAGGTTGGGAAGAATACGTCCCCAATGTCGTTGTGCCTACAGAAAAGGTTTACAAAATTCGAAATGGAAAGAAAGTAATCCAAGAGCGTAATATTATGCCTGGATATATTCTCATTGAGGCATTACCATCTAAAATTAAAGGAGATGTAGTCACCCAAATTTCCAATGTGCCAAATGTAATTCATTTCTTAGGTAAAAATGATCCTATTCCAATGCAAACACATGAGGCTAAGAGAATTTTGGGCGTTGTTGACGATACTCAAAGCACGTCTGAACAACTTACAGAACCGTTCTTAGTAGGTGAATCAGTAAAAATCAATGAAGGTGCTTTCGCTGATTTTGTTGGCGAAGTTTTAGCTATTGATGATGAAAAGAAAAGACTCAAAGTAGTTGTAAAAATATTTGGTAGAGGTACAGAAATGGAATTAAGTTTCTTGCAAGTTGAAAAACAATAACAACTATTTTATTAAGCATAAAAAAGCACTTACCTCAAAGTAAGTGCTTTTTATTTTTACCTCGTAAAACAACTACCTTAAATTATTTACATATTCAAAAAGAGCTTTAAAAATTTAAATTTGATACCCCTCAGTATTTTTAGCTTCTTTCCTAATTGTTAAAAGTTAAAAAAGAAAAGCCTTTATGCAAAACATAAAGGCTTTAAAAAATTATTTCCCAATCTATTGACCGAAAGGGCTTGAAAATCTTTCATCTTTCATAACCACTTCATCTGTCAACGTTTTTAAGAAAGCAACCAAAGCCAATTTATCTTGCGGTTGAAGATTCAATGTTTTCAAAAATTGAGAATTATTGGTGCTGCTACTGCCCCAACCAGTGCTTCCTCCACTGTTAAAATTACCTCCGTTACCTTCCCATGTAAACGATTTGAGCGAACTAAAAAGGTTTTCGTGTGGTTTTAAACTATGATCATAATGCTCGACAATTTCTTCAAGAGTAGCAAACCGACCATCGTGCATATATGGCGCAGTCATAGCAACATTACGCAGACTTGGCACTTTGAATACCCCATTTTGATTTCTACTGGCAGTTAAAGAACCCACACCATTATCTTTGTAATCTTGATCTAAACCAATATTAAAAGAATGCTCACCATCAAGGGATTTGTTCAAATTAGAACCACCATGACAATTTTGACAATGTAATTTATTCATAAATAGTTCCTTTCCTCTCGTTTCAAGGGCTGAAAATGTGCTAAAATTATTACTTTTTTGAGCAATATCAAATTTTGAACGATATGTTACAATCGAGCGCAAAAACTGAGACATTGCGTTTGCTATTTTTTCACCATCAATCGTTTTTGAACCAAAAGCCTTGTCAAAAAGCTCAGGATAGTAAGAAATTTTCGCCAATTTCACAGACAATTTATTCATGTCTTCAATACCCATTTCGATGTGATTACGAATTGGTTGTATCGCTAAATCTTCAAGCGATTTTGAGCGAGTATCCCAAAACAAAGCCTCTTCTAAGCCTGCATTTGTGATAGCCAAAGCATTACGAGACGTCTTTTTGCCTTCAAATCCTGTGCTGAATTTATTATTGTCAGCAAAACCCTGATCTTGATGATGGCACGAGGCACAAGCAATTTGATTGTTAAGTGATAATTTCTTATCATAAAACAAAACCCGCCCTAATGTGGCTCCATTGTTTGAGATAGGATTAGCTACGTTGTCTTTGTAGTCAATTCCCGACTCCGCTTTAGTAGGCAAAGCGTAGTTAAATGATTGCTCGGGTAGTTTCAAGCTATCCGATTCGAATGGCAAATTGCTGTTGTTTTCTTGACAACCGATAGCGAGAGCTAAAGCGGCAACCATGCCTAATGAAGTCCAATGTATTTTTTTCATGTTGTTAAAAAAAATGAAGTTAAGAAATTAGGTTTTAATTTTATGTGTAGAAAAATAACATTGATTTTTCGATTTTACAAATCTAAGTATTTTATGTCAATTTTGTGTAAAAAAAATAAACATTTAACATTTGAATTTTGAAAAAAAATTTCAACACATATTAAATGTGAAACTTCCGTGATATATTTTGATCTCCTTTGTGATAAGAATTATTTTGAAAAAATATATACAA
Source organism: Saprospiraceae bacterium (assembly GCA_043728105.1). Lineage (GTDB taxonomy): Bacteria > Bacteroidota > Bacteroidia > Chitinophagales > Saprospiraceae > JAAFJT01. Next base: position 9,492 of record JAYTMW010000946.1, read on the forward strand.
CCTAAATCCAAAATCCGATACAATTCGTACATTTGAACAAACGTAAAAATATCTCTTTGCAAAATTTATCAAAAAATACAGCTATCATATTTTTTTCGGCTTCAAATAAAACGAAAGCAACAAGAAAAAAATTAACCGTTTCGAGGAAGCAAACCGAAGCTGTTACGACTGCTTTTGTCCAAAAAAACCTCGAAATACTGAGGGGCCTTGATTTACCTTTTTTCTGGATTTCTGACGATGAACAAAGAGGAGATTCTTTTGGGGAACGCTTAGAAAATGCTTTTTCAGATGTTTTTGACAAAGGTTTTCAACACGTAATTGCCATTGGAAATGACTGTTTGGATTTGAATGAAACGCATATCTTACAAGCAATTGATGCCTTGAAAACGGCCCCCTCA
>JAYTMW010000947.1:0-1950 GCA_043728105.1 Saprospiraceae bacterium
CATGTCACAAAAAATATATTACTCGATAAAAATGTGTTGATACTCTATCTCCCTTGCCGTACTTTCGCAGTATAAACTTTTTATGATGGATACTGTACGAACTCAAACATAAATAGACAGAAAAATAAAGTATTATTTCTGGGTTCGTTTCACTACAGAGTTACACCCTTATTATTAGGAAATCCAAATGAAAAGATTCGTTTGATTGAATCGAAAAGTAGTGTGAACAATCTGCATATTGCGCTCGTCTCAAATTTTTGAGACGGGTGCTTTTTTTTTGTTTGAAACTTTGCTTTATTACCCTTCGTTATTAGTGAAAATTCTTTCACATATTAAAATTGTTTTTTATGACAACCACAGATAACTTGCTATTGGGTATTGGCTCAAGAGTCAAACATCCCGCCTTTGGTGACGGTGTCGTTATTCGCTTACATAAGGCGGCTTATGATGTCTGTTTCACGCTCTATGGCATCAAAATGGTCGGTAAAGATTATGATAATTGGACAATCGTGGAGGCTTTGCCATCCGAAGCGTCAGTGACTTTTTCGGAGGCTGAAAAATCATTGATGAAGATTTTGCGTACTTGGGCAAACATAACGGAAGAGGTAGAGCTTGGTGATAAATGGGATGGTGGCATCATGATTTTGAAACCAAAAGACAGTGCCATGAAGCCAAAAGAGATTCCGATTGATGCCTTTTTTCATAAAATCGTGATGGTGCGGGATAGATTACGTGTGATGGAGCAAAGGGTGAATGCCAGCAATATTTCGGACGAAGAGAAAGTGAATCTTCAACAATACATCACCCGTATTTATGGTTCTTTGACAACCTTTAATGTCCTTTTCAAATATAAAGAAGATTTTTTTGTGGGTGATAAAGGAGAAGGGTAGGGTGTAGTTCCCTCTGATGTATTTACTCACTGTTTTAGCTTCGCTAAAATGCGTACTAAAAAAAGGACTGAATGGGTTGAGCTAATTTTTTCAGATAGAAATTTTGAAAAAATTTCTATCTGAAAAAATTAGCTCAAACCGAAAGGAAAAACTGTCAAGTACACCTTTTGTGCGCAGCACAAAACTGTGAGTAAATATATAAAGGGAAATTACTCTTGTTTATATTTACGCCAAATCCGCAAAATAAGCTTCCATTTTTCGGAAAGCATAAATCCCAATTAAAGCTAAGACAAGAGCAATGATAAGCCAAATCGCCATATCGGAAAAAGGAATGACCCCCTCGGTAAAAATGCCTCGCATGAGCCGCATTGCACCCGCAATAGGGTTTATTTTCATGAAAATATTCAGCGCGGGTACGTCAAAAACCTTTGCGGGATAGACGATTGGGTTTAGGAAAAACAGGAATTGAATCAAAAATGGAATCACGTATTGAAAATCTCGGTACTTCACATTCAGCGATGCGATGAGTGTGCCGAGACCAAAAGTGGTCAAAATAATGATTAAAATACTGAGGGGTAGGTAAACCAAAAGTTTCCAAACCGAGACCGCCGTTTGATGATAAATGAGTAGAAAAATGAAAGCAAGGAAGGCAAATGAAAAATCGAACAAAGCCGTCAAAATAGACGAAAGTGGTATGATTAGCCTTGGAAAATAGATTTTTTTAATGATATTGGCGTTTGAAACCATACTATTAGCGGCATTCGATAAGCCACTCGAAAACAACTGCCACAAGATTAAACCTGAAAAAACGAAGACAGGATAAGGCAGTCCATCGGTATCCGCTTTGAAGGTTTTGCTCAAAACAAACGAAAAAACGAGCATCATACTGAGGGGTTGCAGCATCACCCACAACACACCCAACGCCGCTTGCTTGTAACGCACTTTCACATCACGCCACGTAAAAAAATAAAAAAGCTCACGGTATTGCCAAAGTTCTTGCCAACCGAATGTAAATTTGTGCTGTGGTTTTATCTCAAATTCAATCATAAAAGTATTTTAG
>JAYTMW010000948.1:0-2322 GCA_043728105.1 Saprospiraceae bacterium
TAAATCGCTTTGGCAAGTCCGCTAAAATAGTGCTTGGCACAGGGCATTGACAACCATTTTCACTGCAATCACCCTTACAATTCTCGCCGCAACATTTACTTTTATGGCAACTCTTTTTAGTCTTTTTCTCTTTTTTGCAACAACTTTTTTCCGTTGTTTCTTTCTTAACTTCCTTCTTACACGCATGATTGTTTCCCCCACAAGCATAGAGACTCGCCGTGGGTGTCAACCCAATAGTAAGCATCAAAGCCAATGGCAATAATATGGATGTCAGAATTTTCATTGTCATTTTGACACAAAAATAATCCCTTTTGTTGTATTGTGTATGCTGATTTTAGTAATTCATTAAATTTTGTACGGGTGTAGTTCCCATTCGATGTATTCACTCACTGTTTTGTGCTGCGCACAAAAGGCGTGCGTGAAAGTTTTCTTTCGGTTTGAACTAATTTTTCCAAAAATAGTAATATACAGAATATCTACAGGTTGTTACATTTGTTTCATTAAAACAAATGCCTTTCTTTTGAATTTCTTGTGAATAAACTATCTTTACTCACTCCCGAATTTGTTAACTTTATATTGAAAAACTAAAATGAAATTTCTACATCTATTTTCCCATCGTAAATTTAGCTTGCTGATTCTTTGGCAGTTTTTGTCGTGCTTTTGCTTGGCTCAGATTGATACGATTGCGCTACCTCAAAATTTGAACACGATAGAATGGCAATTGCCTTTGATAAACAAAGCACTCATTGCTGACACCTTACCTACAATTATAGGATTGAACGAAACCCAAAAGATTGACTTCAAATTGTTTACAAAAGACAGTGTTTTTATTCAAGATGAAAAGTGTGCTTGGTTGCGTTTTCACGTAAAAAATCCAAGCATAAATGATACAGCTTATTTTTTAATCAATTTCAACAATCGTATTCATTTTGTTTATCTATTTTCAGACATAAATGGCACAATTGATTCGATTGCTGGCGGGCGATTAACGGACTATGACAAACGCCCATATCCAAAAAATAAATCCTGTTTTCCTATCGCCTTACCCCCTCAGTATTTAGGCACTTTTTGGCTAAAATTTAACAATTTTAGTGAAAATCGCTCCAATTTATTTCCAGAATTAGTGTCCGCAAAAATGGAGGAAAAGGTGCGGGTAGATGAGGTTTATACCTATACATTTAACCACACTATTGAAGCCATATACCTTAGTCTTTTCGTTATTTTAGCCTTATTTGCAACCCGAATAGGCTATATCTGGCTCGATGAGGGCTACAAATGGTACGCTATTTACATTGGGTCAATTGCGCTGTTTTACTTCCGAGATTTTGAAAACTACAACAATAATCACGTCATTTTTTTTAGCTATTTCAGTAGTTGGCATTTCAAAATAGAGGCCACTATTTGCTATATAACCTACATTTCTTACATGATTTTTATTCAAAAATTTTTGGATTTAAAACAGTTTTATCCACGCCTTAATCGCTTAGTCACTCTTTCTATTAATGTGTTGATTGGCTGTCTTATTTTGGATTTGTTGGTTCATTCTGTTTGGGGATTAGCGGTTAGTTTTCGCTTGTTTATATACGTTCGACTTGTCTTTTTTATATACTATTTTGTTGTTCTATTTAAGATTGCTACTGGCACAGCCTCCGCACTGTCTCGGTTTGTGGTTTTGGGTACTTTTTGCATGCTTTTGCCGGGCGTCACCTCCAATGTTGCCATGGCTTTTGGTGGAGACAACCACTCAATTTTTTATGGTTTATTTGTGATTTATGAATTTCCTACGTTTAAAATACCCATGTATAACACCCAAACAGGTGTTTTATTGGAAGCTCTTTTCTTCGTTTTAGGACTCAGTTGGAAGGCTCGCAGAGAGCTCGATGAATTGAAAAAACTAAAATTCAATCAAGTTTTTCAAACAAATAATTCAAATTTAGAGATAGAGAAGAGGCCCCTCCCGACAGAATCGGGACAGGTCAGTATTGAAGCCCTTCAAAAAGGTGCTAATACTTTTGAATTAAATGAAGCATCCATTGAATGCCCTAAAAGTGAAGACAATCAAGCCAATGAACGGATAGATGCGGCTTTCATTCAGCTTGAAAATGAATTTTGTAAACAGGGTTTTACCGTTAAAAAATGGGCGCAATTATCTTTTTTAAGCGTCTCTCATTTTTCGAAATTGATAACCGAACAAACAAATGAAGCACCGCTTACGCACATCCAACGCCGCCGTTTACAATCCGCTCAACAACTCCTTTCTACAACTGATTTAACAATTGCTGAAATTGCTTCGCAATGTGGTTACGATGACAGCAATTATTT
>JAYTMW010000949.1:0-6362 GCA_043728105.1 Saprospiraceae bacterium
AAGATAGATGGCATTAGTGGTAATTCTTCACCCACCGATTAAAATCGGTGGTTTCAAGATGATAGATGTTTTAATCGCACAGGTTGGATTTATCCGCCGCTACAACAGGCTGACATATCCATACATGGAATCGCTGGAATTATACTATTTATAATTGTAAACAATTGATAATCAATATTTTACAAAAAATACTGAGGGGGGTGTTACCTCTAATATCTAAAAATCTAACATCTAAAATCTAAAAAAAATGGCAAGACCCATTAAAGACTACATACACATAGGCCCCATGCTATCCGAGTGGATATTTGGGAATTTACCGTTTGTATTCTTCTTGTTTTTTTTAGGATTGGTCTATATCGCCAACGCCAATTTTGCGGACAAACAAGGGCGCAAAATCCAGACAATGGAAAAAGACATGAAGGATTTGAAGTGGCGTTACAACGCCGCCAAAGCCGAAGTCATGTTCAGCACCAAGCAATCGGAAGTAGAAGAAAAAGTAAACGCTTTTGGTCTGAAATCATCAAATCAAAGAACGAAACGCATTATTATTGAAGAAAAATAGTTATTGAATGATTAGGTTATTAGGTTATTGAGTTATAAGGTTATTGCAAGTTGTAATAACACAATAACCAAATAACACAATAACCTAATAACACAATAACTCAATAACCAAAAATGGCATTAGTCAATTTTAAAAACGAGATATTATTACGGGTTTACAGCGTGGCTTTGGTGGTTATTGTTGTGGCATTGGTGATATTTGTCAAAGCCTTCAAATTGGTGACGGTGGAAGGCGCACATTGGCGTGCGGAAGCGGCAAAACGCTTCATGGCGTATCGAGAAGTGCAGGGCGATAGAGGCAATATTTTGTCGGAAGACGGCTCGCTTTTAGCCACATCCATTCCGTATTTTGACCTTTATTGGGATGCTGAAACCTGCAAAAATTATATGTCCGAAGAAGACAAAACCAAAGGTTTAGATTCGTTGGCTTATTATCTTGGATATTATATTGCACCAGATGCTACTCCTGGGCAATGGAAATCATACCTTTTTGAACAACTCACAAAGAAAGCACGATACGCTCCAATTGCCAAACATCTGACCTACGATACAATGATGTTGGTCAAGCGTTTTCCTATTTTCAATAAAAAAAATAAGACAAAAAGCGGCTTAATAGTCATCAAAAATGATAAACGGACGCACCCATTCCGCATGTTGGCGTTGCGTAGTTTGGGCTATGTGAAAGAGAAAGAAGATATCGGCGAAACCCAAGATTTGAAAGTGGGTCTCGAAGGGCGTTTTCATAAAGAATTGACGGGCGAAACAGAAAAAGTATTGATGCAAAAAGTGGGCAACGACATGTGGGCACCCGTCGAAAATCTGTCCGACATTGCCCCGCCAAACGCCTCCGACCTTTTGACAACCCTCGATGTCAACATCCAAGACATCACGCAAAATGCCCTCTTACGCTCGCTCAATGCCTATCAAGCGGAGCATGGAACGGCAATTGTGATGGAGGTAAAAACGGGTAAAATCAAAGCGATTGCCAACATCGGCATGACGGGCGAAGGGTATTGGGAAGACTATAATTACGGTATCGGCATGTCCATTGAGCCTGGTTCGACCATGAAATTACTCTCTTTTATGTCGCTTTTGGAAGATAAATTGATAAAATTGAGTGATACGGTGGATATTGAGAACGGCTCAACCAAATTTTTCAACGAAACCTTAGACGATGCCGAGCGCATCAATAAACGCTTTATCACGGTGAAAGAAGTTTTTGCGCACTCCTCGAATGTGGGGACTGCGAAGACCATGTTTAAGGCTTATCAAGACCGCCCACAAACCTTTGTGAAGCATTTGAAAGATTTTATGATGACCGTTCCGACGGGTATTGAAATAGAAGGAGAGGGCGCACCTTATATCAAAAATCCAGATAGCCCAACTGATAATTGGAGTGGAACGACCGTGCCGTGGATGAGCATTGGCTACGAATTAAAGCTCACACCGCTTCAAATCCTAACTTTTTACAACGCCGTGGCGAACAACGGTGCGATGATGAAACCGTATTTGGTGAACGAAATTCAGCGATATGGTGTGACCCAAAAAGTGTTCAGACCAACCCAAATAAAAAAGCAAATCGCCTCAACCCAAACCCTCGAACAAGCCCGTGAATTGCTTGAAGCTGTGGTTGAGTTTGGCACGGCAAAACAGCATCGTACCAATCAATATCGTTTCGCAGGGAAGACAGGAACGGCGCAATTGAACTACGAAAAATTGAGCAAAAAGAAGCAGAAAATAGGTGGTTATCAAGCCTCTTTTGTCGGTTATTTTCCTGCCGAAAATCCTATTTATTCTTGTATTGTGGTTGTTCACAAACCCAAAATAGGTATTTATGGTGGTGTGGTGGCAGCCCCTGTTTTCAGAGAAATTGCGGATAGATTGATGTCCAGCAACGTGGCTTTGAGCGAACCCATCAATCAACGTGGAAAACCCGTAGCCTCGGCAGCCACTTTGCCCGATGATGTGGGTTTCAAAAACGATATGGTGAAGGCTCTGACGGGCTTCAAAATGAAATATGAAATTGACTCCAAAGACGATGATTGGACGAGCCTACGAGCCAAAGGTGATACCGTTCATTTAGCACCTCGCAATATTTTGGGCAAAAAAGCGATACCGTCAGTAGTGGGCATGGGTTTGAAAGATGCGCTCTATTTGCTCGAAAACCGAGGTTTGAGGGTGCAATTTAGTGGCTATGGAAAGGTGGTTTCGCAGTCGCTTACGCCCGGGCAGCCTGTTGTGGGGCAGGTTATTTCTATTAAGTTGGATTGATAATTTATATGGAATGTTGTGATTTACAAAAATCTAACAATAAAAATGAGTTCTTTCTTTGGTAATCAAATATCAAAATTTATATTTGAGTGATATTTTGAATTACCAAATTTAAGAAACGATGACAAACAAGTTGTTCCCCTATTTTTTACTTTTTTGTGCCTTAATTGGTGGATGTTATTTTCTTAATCATAAAGAAGATAAACTCTTTGCGACAAAGGAATTGGTGGATTATATTCATCAAAATGGCATCAACGAAACGTTTAAAAAAGCGGATGCTTACAAATACAATCAAGACTATCTAAAGGCGCTCGCCGCATTTGAAAATACACTGGAAAAAACGCTTAATAGCGATGAAAAACACTACGCCCTCAATCAATTAGCATATATCAATCTTACCATCAATGAAGATTCCGCTGCCCATAAATGGATTCAAGTTTTAGAAAAAGATAAGGGCCCCCTCAGTATTTTAGCCTCTGCGGACTACAATTACAATGTGGGTACTTGGGCTTATCATACTTTTAAACCTAAGATGTCGGAGGCTTATTTGCAGAGGGCTTTGAGTGGGTATCGGGCAGTTTATGGGGAGGGGCATTTGCGGGTGGGGTTGTGTTTGACGCAGTTGGGGATGTGTTTTTATGATTTTGGTCAATCGTATGATTCATCATTTAGGTACATACCGTTAGCATCCCATATATTCCAAAGTAAAATTGAATTAGTGAAATACTCAAGTGAATGTGAATTGGGTATGTCTCATGTTAGCTTCTTGAAGTTTGGCAATGAGGAATCTTTAGCTCATATCAATAATTCACTATCAATTTTAGAATCAGTTAAATTAGGCTCTTCTCTACTTTATGCACGGAGTCTAAGTAAAAAAGGAAGTATTCTTCATAAAATGGCTTCATTAGAGAAAGATTCAGTTAAAATATTGAATCTTAATAAAGATTCGGAAAATTATTTAAAAAAGGCAGTCAATATAGGTAAAGTTAAACCAAGCTTACGACAACAAGAATTTATCAGAAATTTAGCGATTTATCAAGCTAAACAAAAAGATGTTTTAGGATATAAAAAATCGGTAGATGAATTACAAATTCTTCTTGGAAATCAAAATGATTACTATGCTCACGTAGATAGATTAAATGGTTTTTTCTTTACAAGGCTCAACCAAATTGATAGTGGTATTCTATCTTATAGATCATTTTGGTTTAATCATATAAAAGATACTTTATGCAGTAATTTTTCATTTTTAGAAGTAGCTGGCGGTTTACATCAGCTATATAGCTTAAAACAGAATTTTGATTCATCGCTATTTTTTCAAAAGCAAAGTATTTTATTAGCAACATTAAATCCCATTGGAAAAGACTTGACTTTGAAAGAATTACTTTCGCCAAATATATATAATCATAATAAATTCATTTTTATTTCTTATTTTTTTACAATGCAGACGCTAATAAAAAAATTTCAAGTAAAAAAAGATTTTGAGTCACTAAAGTTTGCATTTGAAATTTCAAAACTCTCTGATGAAAAATTATATCAAAGTATTTTTTCACCAGATGAAGAGGCTTTTCTGGACTATCAAAAAGAATACGGAGAACAATTACTCGAATCTTCAATTGATATGGCATATATGCTCTATCAAAAAACTCAAAAGATAGAGTATCTTGACTGGGGCTTTCGTTTTTGTGAACGATTTAAATCAATGTTACTTTATAGAAATTTAGCCGTTGAAGGAAATTTTAAAAAACCTAATGCTATTATTTTGGATAGTATCAGATACTTAAATGCTGAAATAAATCGTATTCAATGGGAAGTAGAGAATCAAAATTCAAAACATAATAATCTAATTTTACTTCAAAATAAGTTGAAATATTTTTATAAAATTATTGAAATTGAGTATCCAGAATATTATAAAAACAAGGTACAACAGGTAATACCAGACATTGAAAATGTTCAAAAAGTGTTAAATCAAAATCAAGTACTATTACATTTTACTTTATGTAATAATAAATGGTATAAAATCAGTATAGGTAAAAATTCAACTGATTTTAGACAATATGATTCTGTAAATATATTAAATCAAGATTTAAGTAAGTTTAAGCGTTTTTTATCTTCAAAAACACCCTCCGAAAAGGACTTAAATGATTACAGTAAGTTATCTCATACCGTTTATATGAGATTATTAGGAGACTTGCCCGCACAATTAACCAATAAAATGGAGTATGTTATAGTACCCGATAAAACATTAAATCAAATACCTTTTGAGGCACTTACTACTTCGGTGGATACATATAAATCGCAAAATAGAAAATTTAAAGACTTACCTTATCTTGCGAAAGTTAAGTTCGTATCTTATAGTCCTTCTTGGAAAGTTTATCAAAATAATTGCACTTCTCTAATGCCCTCAAAACCGAAAATAGCCGCTTTTACTTATGATTTTAATTCAAAAGAATTACCTTATTCTAATAAAGAAATTAATAATATAAGTAAACTTTACTCAAAAAATGTCAACTTAAACATAGGCAAAGAATGTACAAAAGATAAATTCTTGCAGAAAGCGAATCAATTTGACATCATTCATTTATCTCTTCATGCCACAAGTAGCACAATTAATAAATATGACAATAGGATTTATTTTGCGCCGAAGTTCAAGGATACTTTGTTTGGTTATGAAATATTGCAGAAACAAATCAAACCCTCTTTATTAGTGCTTTCATCTTGTCAAACTGCCGAGGGTAAAATAGAAGCAGGAGAAGGAACATTTTCCATCTCCCGCTACTTTTTACAAAGTGGTGCTAAAAAAATCGTTTCGTCCTTGTGGAAAATTGATGATGCCGCAACCGCCGAATTATTAGCTATTTTCTATAAAAATCTATCTGAAAACAAAGAGCCTCAAGAAGCATTGATAAATGCTAAAAGAGCATTAATATTAAATCAAGGTTCTTCATCACTTTTTTCTCATCCTCAATATTGGGCTGGTTTGATTTTGTCGGATTGAAAAATTATGGTTTTTGGGGTGCAACTTCTAAGTTAGTACAAACAAAAATATGCAAATGGTCATGGTAATTAAGATGGGTTCTTGAAGTCCAATGTGCGCCCCATTTTTTGCTTTTTCTAACATTATTCACCTCTGTTGCCCATTTATTTAATTCATCCAAGTGACTATTATTATCTTTATCTTCTTTAATGATGTAAAATGGAATAGTTCCTTCGGACATTAACACAGGAATCATAAAATAGCAATCTTCTGTTTCTTGAAAACTATGATTTTCTCCAAACCCTGAAAATAAATCAATGTTCTTGATATAAAAAAGATGAAAAGGCTTTTCATCCGTATCTCTTAAAGACGAAAGTGGTTCGTAGCAAGCAAATGGCCAGTTTGTCATTGGTTTTTTTAATTCCTCAAAACCTTCATATTCATTGACGCAAAAATGAAATGGAAGATTCTGATTTTCACTAAATACATTCACTAATATTGGAGTATGTATAGGTTCTTTTAAATCCTCACCAATATCTTGTTGGTTAAATGTTAC
>JAYTMW010000950.1:0-3291 GCA_043728105.1 Saprospiraceae bacterium
GAAGCGACTTCTGACGGCTATTCTTACGTGGGTAATGCTTCGGGTGAGATGACAATGGAGGTCATAAATCGCTCTAATGCGAAGGTGAAATTGGATAAAATTTCTATGATTACGTCTAAAAACTGTGCAACCTGTATGTTTCCCGCTTTGATGGATACCGTTTTTCAATCTGATTTAGCCAACAATAAAAGGGTTCAATACAAGAAAAAAGTAAAAATTCCAGACGGAGTTGGTTTAACTACACCTTATTGGCTGACGGAAAAAGCACCCATTGGTCTTTACACCGTGAAAGACCAAATACTGAGGGGCCTCCCCGAAACACCCCGTGATTTGAAAGCGGTTTTTGATATGACAATTGAAGGGCAAGCGTTCCGATATGAAGCCGATGTGGTGCATCGTTACGCCAATCCTGCGAAGGGCGAAATCTATCGCCCGTTGGAAATAACACCGCCCGTTTTCGTGAATATTGCTGAAAAAGTCTATGTTTTTGGTGATAAAGAACCCAAAGATGTGCGTTTTGTGGTCAAATCAGGTTCAGAAAATGTAACGGGTTATGTGAAGCCCGAAGTGCCAAAAGGTTGGAAAGTTGAGCCTACGGGTTTGGATTTTAGTCTAAAATTTAAAAATGAGGAGACTGTTTTGACCTTCAAATTGTTCCCGCCCGAAGGTGAAAGTGATGCCATCATCAAAGCACAAGCCTACGTGATGCCTAAAATGGCGGTCAATGACAACACCGACCCGATGGCTGTTTTGACAAAATCGGTTAAATCAATCGAGTATGACCACATTCCTACGCAAACAGTTTTGATGCCTGCGGAGTCAAAAATTGTGAAATTGGACGTAAAAAAACGGGGTACACAAATCGGTTATTTCATGGGTGCGGGCGACGATATGCCTGCGTGTTTGGAGCAAATTGATTATAAAGTGACCCAATTAAACGATTCTCATTTTCAAAATGTGGATGGTTTGAATAAATTTGATGCCATCGTTTTGGGCATCAGAGCTTACAATACGAAGGAGAAATTGAAATTTTACAACGCAAAATTATTGGATTATGTCAAAAATGGAGGTACGGTAGTCGTGCAATACAACACCAATGGACGTGATTTGGTGTTGCCAAATTTTGGCCCATATCCATTCAAAGTAGGGCGCAATCGCACCACGGAAGAAGACGCTGAAATGCGGATGCTGAAACCCAATCACGATGTATTGAACATCCCCAATAAAATCACGTCGAAGGATTTTGATGGTTGGGTGCAAGAGCGTGGCTTGTATTTTTTGAGCGAATGGGATGCTCAATATGAAGCTATTTTGAGCTGCAACGACCTTAACGAGAAGAAAGAAGACGGGGCATTGTTGGTCGCAAAATATGGCAAAGGTCACTACATTTATACAGGTTTGTCTTTTTTCAGAGAAATGCCAATGGGTGTGCCTGGGGCGTATCGCTTGTTCGCAAATTTGTTGTCGATTGGAAAACAATTACCTTGATAGTAAAAAGTATTGAGTACAAAGTATTAAGTACAGAGTAGTTAGATATTCAATACTCTGTACTCAATACTTTTTACTCAATACTTTTTACTCAATACTCACCTATGAAAATTGACATAAAAAAAATAACGCAATTGACGGGTCATCAAGGTTCAGTTTATGTTTTGGCGGACTCGATGGCTCCTCAGTCCCGCCTGTTGCGGGATTTCGCTGACGCTCAATATTTTCTAAGCGGGGCGGGTGACGGTTGGGTTGTGGAGTGGGATTTGGCAAAACCCGAAGTCGGAAAACTCTTAGCCAAAATTGAAACCAATATATTTGCGCTGCTTTTTATTAAAGAAAAAAACTTAATCGTAGCGGGTAATCGAGACGGCGGCATTCATTTTATAGACCTCAATGATGCGACGCAAAATAAAAATGTAGCCCATCACACAAAAGGCGTTTTTTCGATACAACTTATTGATAATCAACTCATTACGCTCGGCGGTGAAGGGTCAATTACCCGTTGGTCTTTGGCCGAAAAACGTACTTTGGAGAGTTTGCAACTGTCATCCAAAAGCCTTCGGTGCATGGATTTTTCGCCTTCTCGACAAGAGTTTGCGGTGGGCGCAAGTGATGGTAATATCTTTATTTTGGATAAAAATTTAGACTTAAAGAAGATAATTAAGGCGCATACCAATTCTGTTTTTACCCTTAAATATTCGCCTGATGAAAATTATTTATTGAGTGGTGGGCGTGATGCGATGCTCAAAGTTTGGGATGTAAAAGATGATTTTAACAATATTACATCCGTTCCTGCGCACCTATATACGCTTAATGATATTGCATTTCATCCCTCGAATCCTGCCCTTTTTGCTACCGCAAGTCGAGATAAAACGATTAAAATTTGGTATTTTGAACCTCAAAATGCCGAACTTACAACGGGTGTTACGCTCCTGAAAGTACTTGATACCGTGCGTTATGGTGGTCATGTCAATTCTGTCAACAGCCTTTTGTGGACACCTTTCAACAATCAATTGCTCTCCGCAAGTGATGATCGTTCTATTATTGTTTGGGAAATTTTATAAATTAATTCTTAATTTTTAATTCTTAATTCCCACCCCTGTAACCTTTTTTCTTTCTGACCTATCCTATTGATTGAATAGAAAATTTATTTATTAATACATAAAAAAGAAAGAAAATGGGCTCACATAATTTTGTTTTTTTAGTGCCAATCATTGGCTCGATAGGACTATTTACCATGATTATTTTCCTGCGTAGATACCAACATCTTGAGCGTATGCACATGATAGAACGTGGGTTCAACCCTGCCGATATGAATCGGATTTGGACGAAGCGAGACCCTTTCCGTCATTTGCGCTTGGCTTGCACGGCTATTGGTGTGGGCATTGGTTGGTTTGTTGGTGGAATCCTTCGTCATGAGGTTTGGCATGACAATAGAGAAATTATGGTAGGAATGATTATTCTCATGGGGGGCATTGGTTTGTTCATTGGTTATTTGGCGCAATATGGCTTGCAGAATAAAGCTCGCAAGGAAGGGCATCCGATGTTGGAAGAGGAGTTTGAGGATAAAATATAATGTGTAAAGTATTGATTTTGAATAATTTAAAAGCCTTAAATCGAATTTATCTGTGTTGAAATTTTGAATATCCTCCAAATCAAAAACGCTAAATTAATGTGTCATTGCTTCGTCGTACCTCCTCGCAATGACACATTAATTTAGCGTTTTTGATTTGGAGTTTAAATGAGAGCCCCTCAGTCATGCTTTCAGCTTGATGAAGCCAAAGGCATCATATTTTCATT
>JAYTMW010000951.1:0-5038 GCA_043728105.1 Saprospiraceae bacterium
CTTCTGCATAATAGTCCGTCACCTAAGTGACATCAACTCTTTATGCCCTTTGGGCATGAAAAAATGTTCACTCGTGGGAATGATAAATGAATCTTCCCAATAATTTTAAATTTAACTTCCTCTTTCTATGTGTCCTATGTGCCTATGTGTTTCAAAAAAAATGACCTGTTTATTATTTCCCTTTTGAAAGACGAGTTCTCATTTAGTGATACACATTCTAATTTTTATTTAAATATAAATCATTTATTATCAATTATTTAAACAAATATCCTCCTTTTTTCTCTTAATACTCTGTGTGAAATTATTGTATGAAATTATTTGATTTAAAAGGAAAAACGGCCCTCGTAACAGGTTGCAAAAAAGGCATCGGAAAAGCGATGACAATGGCTTTGGCAGAAGCGGGTGCAGACATTTTGGGCGTATCCGCAACGCTTGAAGAGGGTAGTGATGTGGAAAAAGAAGTACAAGCATTAGGTCGAAGTTTCAAAGCCTATCAAGCGGATTTTTCGGACAGAAAAGCCCTTTATTTGTTCATTGAAAAAGTAAAAAAAGAGAACCCTGTTATTGATATTTTAATCAACAATGCGGGGACTATTTTGCGCCAACCTGCCGCCGAACATACGGACGAATATTGGGATAAAGTCATCGAAATCAATCAAAATGCACAATTTATTTTGACCCGTGAGATTGGAAAGGAGATGATACTGAGGGGGTCGGGCAAAATCATTTTTACGGCTTCGTTGCTCACGTTTCAAGGTGGTATCAACGTGCCGAGTTACGCCGCAAGCAAAGGCGCAATAGGCAGTTTGGTGAAAGCATTTGCCAACGAATGGGCCGCAAAAGGCGTGAATGTGAACGCTATTGCCCCTGGCTACATCGCTACCGATAACACGGAAGCCTTACGCAACGACCCTGATAGAAGCACGTCAATTTTGGCTCGAATACCCGCAGGACGTTGGGGCGAAACGGATGATTTTAAAGGTGTTACCATATTTTTAGCATCCAAAGCCAGTGATTATGTGCATGGGACGATAATTACGGTGGATGGTGGTTGGATGGGCCGATAAATCCTCAAATCCAATCATAAACAATTGAAAATCAATTAATTACAGATATGCAAACAAGATACGAAAGTAGCCCCAAAGAAGTCCGAGGCATGGCGACCGACGATTTACGAACCAATTTTTTAATCGAAAAATTGTTCGAGAATGATAAAGCCCACTTCGTTTATTCGCATTACGACCGTGTGATTATCGGCGGCGTGATGCCCAATACTGAGGGGGTGCGTCTGGAAACATATCAAGCCTTAAAATCTGATTATTTTTTGGAACGCCGTGAAATGGGCATCATCAACGTGGGTGGCGATGGCTCGATTGAAGCGGACGGCAAGGTCTATAATGTGCGTAAAATGGATTGTGTGTATCTCGGAAAAGGCACAAAAGAGGTTGTTTTTAGAAGCACCAACGCCAATCCTGCCCAATTTTATTGCTTATCGGCCCCTGCGCACAAGGATTTTCCAAATAAAATGTTGCTAAAAGAAGCGGCATCGCCTTTAACTATTGGCAGTTTTGAAACCGCCAACCACCGCACCATATATAAATACATCCACGCCGAGGGCATCCAAAGTGCGCAACTCGTGATGGGCTTGACGGTTTTGCAAACGGGTAGCGTGTGGAATACCATGCCCGCCCACACACACGATAGGCGCATGGAAGCCTACTTTTATTTTGATATTTCGGAAGAAAATAGGGTGTTTCATTTCATGGGGCAACCCCAAGAAACACGGCATTTGTTGGTAGCCAATCATCAAGCGGTGATTTCGCCGCCGTGGTCTATTCATTCGGGTTGCGGCACGTCCAATTATGGTTTTATTTGGGGCATGGCGGGTGAAAATTATACTTATACGGACATGGATTTGGTGGCGATAAAAGAATTATTGTAAAAGTGTATAGTTTTTAGTGTGTAGTTTTTAGAAAATCTATACACTAAATACTATACACTAAATACTAAAAAATGATTTTAAACAAAAAATACTGCATCGAAAACGGACTTGTGAAAGCCGAACAATTTGAATTGCCCGAGCGCATCGTGCAGTTCGGAACGGGCGTTTTACTGAGGGGCCTCGTGGATTATCTGATTGATAAAGCCAACAAAAAAGGCATTTTCAACGCTCGTGCCGTGGTCATAAAAACGACTGATTCGGATGCTTCTGATTTCCCCAATCAAGATTGTATTTTTACTTTAAATGAAAAAGGTATTGATAATCAACAAGTTATCAATCAATCAACGGTCATTACGGCATTGAGTCGCTTGATGAATGCCTCTGACGAATGGTCTGAAATATTGGCGTTGGTGGAAAAACCCGAAATGGATATTATCATTTCAAACACCACCGAAGCGGGTATTAAATACGTCGAAGAAGATATTTTTCAAATGCCGCCGAAGTCTTTTCCCGCAAAATTGACGGCGTTTTTATACAAAAGATTTCAAAAATTTGGAGAAAAAGCGGAGATGGTCGTGATACCAACAGAATTGTTAGTCGGCAACGGCGAAATACTGAGGGGTATGGTTTTGGCACACGCCGAGCGACATAATTTGAGTCTTGATTTCATAAATTGGTTAAAAATAGATTGTCGTTTTTGCAATTCTTTGGTGGATAGAATTGTGCCTGGCGCAACCCCTACGGCGGAAAAATTGGCGCAAGAAAACGCCTTGGGTTACACCGATAATTTGATGATAAACAGTGAGCCTTTTTTGCTTTGGGCCATTGAAGGCGACGATTTTGTAAAAGAAAAATTGAGCTTTGCACGAGCCGATAGCCGCATGGTGATTGCCGAAGATATTACCCAATTTAGAGAGCAAAAACTCCGTCTTTTGAACGGTGGACATACGATGAGTGTACCGTTGGCTTTTTTGAGCGGTTTGAGAACCGTGCATGACATGATGAGCGACTCAACAATGGGTGATTTTGTGACAAACGTGGTTAAAAATGAGATTTTACCAACCCTCGATTTTGATGCTTCGGATTTCGCAAACGCCGTGTTAGACCGTTTCAAAAATCCATTTATTGAGCATAAATTATTGAGTATCACGGTGCAATGTACCGCCAAAATGAACGCTCGAAACAGTGCCACTTTTGTGCGTTATTTTGAAAAATTCAACGCCTTGCCACCTTTGATGATGCGTGGTTTTGCGGCTTATTTGTTGTTTACAAAACCTGTGAAAAGTGAAAACGGGAAGTTTTTTGGTGAAAATACTGTTGAATTTGGTGAAAATACTGAGGGGGTCACTTATCCAATTCAAGATGATGCCGCTCCTTTTTTTAAACGTGTTTGGGATAAAACAGATGCCACTAATGTAGCAAGCCTTCACCTTTTTGTAGAAGAAGTGCTGTCAAATGAGGCTATTTTTGATGGAAAATTGAAGAATTTAGTCGGTTTTAAGGAAAATATAGCGCAATTGCTGTATGAGATGGCAAACGTTAATATTGCGGTGTCTCAATAAAAGCTGGGACTTGCCATATTGGATAGCCAATTAGATATTTTTTTTTATGAAAATAAGAAAGGAGTAGTTTCCCCCGTGCGCTGGTTTAGCATGTCAAATAATTGGAAGGTTTTTGGTTTTGTTCGTTGGTTTAGCATTGTAGCTTACGGATTTATCCGAACCCGTCGAGACGGATTTATCCGTCGAAATGCACAACTGAATATTTCGAGAAATGCACAATTGAATATTTCGACGGATAAATCCGTCTCGACGGGTTCGGATAAATCCGTAAGCTACAAAGCCAAAACGCCCAATTACTTGATGGGGTTCAATCGAAGCACGGAGGAAACTACTCCTTTCTTATTTTCATAAAAAAAAATATCTAACAGGCATGTCTTGTTGGGCAAATCTAAAATGGCTTTTCCTAATTCTACTTTGGCACTCTACGGATAGAAAAAGAATTATTAGAAACACATTCAAAATCTATGTGTCCTATTGACCTATGTGTTAAAAGAAAAAACAACTTATTTTCACTCATTGCTAAGTAAAAATAACACTTTTTATTCAAAATATAAAACATGATAACAACCAACGGTATCGCTTCCCAAAAAACATTTTTAACGGATGATTTCTTGCTTCAATCCGAAACAGCCCGTGTGTTGTACCACGATTACGCAAAGGATTTGCCTATCATTGACTACCACAACCACTTGCCGCCTAACGAAATTGCGGGCGACAGGCAGTTTGAAAATATATCAAAAGCATGGCTTTATGGCGACCATTATAAGTGGCGGGCTATGCGTGTGCAAGGCATCAATGAGCATTACATCACGGGCGGTGCGAGCGATTTTGAGAAGTTTGAAAAGTGGGCCGAAACCGTGCCTTTCACCATGCGCAATCCGTTATATCATTGGACGCATTTAGAATTGTCTCGTTATTTTGATGAAAATCGTTTGCTGAAACCCGAAACGGCGGCATCCATTTTTGATAATTTGAATGAGAAAATGAACACCCCTCAGTATTCCGTGCAAAATTTGTTGCGTAAAATGAATGTTGAGGTGGTTTGCACGACTGATGACCCTTTGGATTCGCTCGAATTTCATCAAAAATACAATCTACAAAAAGCTGATATGAAAATGCTGCCCGCTTTTCGACCCGATAAATTTATCTTGATTGACAATCCTAATTTTTCAAAATTTATCGAAAAATTAGGTGAAATAGTAGGCTTTGAACTCCGTTCTTTTGAAGATTTGTTGAAAGCACTAAAAGTGCGGGCAGATTTTTTTGCTGCCAACGGTTGCCAATTGTGTGATCATGGTTTGGAGCAATTATACGCCGCCGATTTTACGGACGCACAAGCAAATGCAGTGTTTAAAAAAGCGATTTCGGGCGAAAATTTGACGGAAAACGAAGCACTTTTATACAAATCAGCGATATTATTTCACCTCGGCGAAATGTATCACGCCTTGGATTGGACGCAACAATTTCACTTGGGGGCGTTGCGCAATGTCAATACCCGCATGTTAAAACAGTTGGGCCCCGACACGGGTTGGGA
>JAYTMW010000952.1:0-3403 GCA_043728105.1 Saprospiraceae bacterium
TGGACAAGCTCATTTGTGACCTACACAATCGGTTTAGATTGCTGCATCATTGCCGCCATTATCTATGTGATTGACTTTAAAAATAAGACTGCTTGGACACCATTTTTTACTGTTTTCGGTAAAAACGCCTTGTTTATTTATCTTTTATCTGAAATATTGGCAATTTCTTTGAAATTTTCACGTATCACATATGACCAAACTTATTTCAAATGGACATACCAAACCTTTTTTCAGCCCATTGGTGGTAAAATGGGTTCGCTTATTTTTGCAATTGCCTTCATGCTTGTTTGTTGGCTTGTTGGTTTTTTTATGGATAAAAAAGGGGTATATATTAAGGTATGACCATCTAAAGAAGGCTTTTATACTGAGGGGGCATTCAAATTCGTTTTCACAGAAGAATAACCCATAAAGTTTAATTTTTCTAATAAAAAATTGATAATCAATGGTTTACAAACATAAATATCTGTTGTTTTTACTAACATTCATGGCAGCATGTACGAATGCGCCACAAAACACCCAAAATACTGATGGGGGCGTTTCGACGGATTCGGTCTTAAATTCAAATGCTATTGTCACACCTATTGAAGATAGGGTGCTTAAAAACTACACCATTGTACCCCAAAAACAATTTGGCGACATAACACCCGCTACAACCGAAGCAGACTTGAAACGCATTTATGGTGATTCAAATGTTGTGCATATAGATAGAGGTTTGGTACAAACAGTCATTTTTCCAAAATCAAACAATGAAATAGAAATTGCTTGGAAAAAGGGGCAAAAGTTCAAAAAAATAGAAAGTCTTATTGTTAGAAAAGGCAAATTTCAAACGCCCGAAGGCATTCACATCGGTTCAACCCTCAAAGATTTGGAAGCTGCGAATGGCAAACCCGTAAAATTGGTACTTATCAGTGATGAAGAAATGCGTCCGATTTGGCAAGGCGGCAAGGTTAATCCGCAATTGGTTTTGAGTTATGACCGAGATGCTGACCGTGTTTTTGCGATTCAGATTAATTTTTGACCCCCTCAGTATTTTTTAGTATTTTTGAACAAAAAAGCATTGCAAATAGCCCAAAACCTTTAAATTTGTTTTAAAATAAAAGTTATGACTAAATTAACACCACCGCTAAATAGAGCGCAAATAGAAATCTTAAAATTATTCAATCAACCCATGAATGATAATGATTTAGCGGAACTCAAAGAGATTCTTATTGATTTTCTGATGGATAAATTAATAAAATCTGCTGACGAGTCAATTAATGAACAGGGTTTAACGATAGGAGATGTGGATAAATGGCGTTTTGAACATAATCGTATGACTTCTTCATTACCTTAAAATTATCGGTTTATGTCAAAAATTGTCATTGATACCAATATTTGGATTTCCGTTTTAACTCCGCGCTCGTCTTTTCATCATATTTTACTCGACTTACGTAAAAAACGCTATGATTTAGCTGTTTCTTCTGAGATTATGTTGGAATATGAAGAAGTTGTTAAAAAAAAGTATGGTAATCAGACCGGTGAGTTTTTTCTTGACCTCTTAACCATTTTGCCGAATGTTCATTATATTCACCCAACATATCGGTGGCGACTCATAACGGTTGACCCCGATGATAATAAATATATAGATACAGCTATTGCATCAGGAGCTGATTATATTGTTACGGAGGATAATCATTTTAAAGTCTTGAAGTCTATTGAATTTCCAGTAGTTAAAGTGTTGAGTCTGGAAGCATTTTCAGAATTACTTAAAACTAATAGCCTATAAATGAGAACTGTTAAACACATATTTATTGGTTTTACTATTTTGGTTTTCGTGTTTTTGATGGTTTACAATATACTTGTTTTATGGGAAAGAAATAACGAAATGAAAATTGGTTATCAGTTTGCAAAAAACATTAAAGCCTATCAAACAAAGAATAAGACACTGCCTTGTGATACAAATTGGGAATTATTAGCTCAATTAAGTGAAGTTCAGGACTACGATGGTTCAAATCCAGCATTTACACAAGTTGATAGTAACCATTTTAAGTTGGCATTTATTAAAGGATTTGATGGACCATATTTTTCGTATGATTCAAAGACTAATAAATGGGAAAATGAATTTTTAATAATCACAAGCCATTGTAATTGAATTTTATTCATTATTAAAAAAAAAGTACATGACAGCAACTTTGAATAACTCAGAATTAAAGATTGTTTTATTGTCTTTCAAAGAAGATAATAACTTTATTTTGTATGCACCGACACTTGATTTAAGTGGCTATGGAGAAGATGAAGGAGAAGCAGAAGCATCTTTCAAAGAATCGCTTTTTGAGTTTTTAAACTTTACAATTAAAAATCAAACCTTAGATGCCGAATTGAAACGTTTAGGTTGGAAAAGTGATTTCAAACCACCTTTTTTAGATGATTTGCTTCAAAAAAACACTTATTTAGCAGAAATTGTACGTGAAAAAGATTTTAGGAAAACAGAGCAAACCTTTACAGTTGCATTAAACCAATAATATTCTGTGAGAAAACTCAACAATATTTCATTAGCTGATTACAAGCGTTTTTTAACTTTTATTGGCTGTCAACTTTATCGAATAAAAGGCGGACATGAGCATTGGAGTCATCCAAATGCGAATAGACCTATTACGCTTCAATCGCATATTAGCCCTGTACCTGCTTTTATTATTCGCCAACACTTGCGGTATTTAGGCATGTCAACTGAAGCATTTTTAACAATTATAGAGAAATTATAAGAAAAGCATTACCCTCTCAATATCGCTGCTACACGCACATCGTGCAATGCCCGTCCCAAAAATTTCTTCCGACTCACCGCTTCTACCGTTTTACTATCTACTTTCGA
This sequence comes from Saprospiraceae bacterium, assembly GCA_043728105.1. Classification (GTDB taxonomy): domain Bacteria; phylum Bacteroidota; class Bacteroidia; order Chitinophagales; family Saprospiraceae; genus JAAFJT01. Next base: position 2,849 of record JAYTMW010000952.1, read on the forward strand.
CTCAAGCCACGAAATGATGTCGAGATAGACAAATGAACGCCGTTCAAAAGGGTTTTGAGCCAAATCTTCCAAACGTTTTTTCAGTTCTGCAAACTCGTTTTTCAAGTCTTTTTGCTTCATAAACAAGGCACGTTTGAGGAATTTTAAGACTTCTTGCATCACGCCCGACATGTCGCCATTTTTTGATAAAAAGCGATAAACGGACTTGATAAGATATTCTAACAAAGCAAAATGTCCTTTTTCGTAATGACAAATCAAGTGCAACATACGTGCAAAACATTGAATATCAGTGCGTAAGTTGCCTGTTTTTAAGTTGATGATTTTGTTCAAATAATCAATCGCTTTGTCAAAATTGCCGCTGCCGAAGTAGAGACAAGCAATTTTATAATAAAAAATCAAAATGCGGTGTTCGTCTAAGGTTTTTGAAAACTCTTTTAGTTGCGCTTCAATTTTAGGAATTAATTGCACCCCCTCAGTAAAAGAGCCTTCGAGAAAGTGTTTATTAATTTTTGCGGAATACAAATGATGAAACGCCAGCGTCCTTGTGTTTTCATC
>JAYTMW010000953.1:0-2180 GCA_043728105.1 Saprospiraceae bacterium
TAACGAGCCAAACTCAAATTAGTTAGGTTCGTTGCTTCCACTTTTGTGATGGGCATACCCACTCGGCGGTCGAGCAAATGCCATACTTCACCCGCTTCACCTACCGTCACGCCCGTGCCAATCACCATCAAGGCTTCAGGTTTTTTAATGGTTTTGACTGTGTTACTACCTAAATCAATGCCTTTAACCGCATAGCCCGATTTTAATGGAATCACCTCAATATCAGCCTCTTTTCCTACTTTTTTAATCAAAACAAAGAGACTATCGCTTGAAATACGCTGTTGTTGAACAGAAATAATGATAGTGCCATAACCAAAACTTTTCTCTACGCCTTCAATTTTTAGCGTAAAAGGCTTGAACGCTGTTTGTACAATCGCACCACTTTTTTGCAATTGATAAACCGCTTTATGCACGTTATAATCCGTGGCATCTATCAAATAGGCGTAATTACTGTTCAATACTGAGGGGGGGGCTTTTGCGAGTGGTTGCGTCACTTGTTTGCCTTTTTGAAGTGGCGTTTTCAATTCCGAATAAGGCATATTGAAAGCGTGAACCAATGACCATGTTGAAGCATCATAAAAAATACTATCCGAATAAACTATGCCCTTTTCAAAAACGGAGCGTACCATGATGTAATTCAGTTGCTCTGTCGGCACGTAAAACGCCTTCCCTTTTTCAAATTTTTTATTGTCAAAAGTCTGTGCATTGTCTATTTCATATACCTCAATGGCATGTTGTAAAAGGATATTGACCAAGGTATTTGTGCGGGTTTCATCTTGGGCATCGCCAAAAATGTAGCCTTTTGTAGGGCTTTTGCGGGCTTGATCAAGGGCATTTTTATAAAAATCACGTCTAAGTTTCAATAAATCCGCTTTTTCAGCAATGGAAGTTCGTGCAATAGTCAAAGCCGCCACAAATTGGTTGCGAATGGTGAATGGGAAACTGAGGGGTATGGTCGTCGTCTCTTGCAAATGCCCCCGTGAACTTGCTTGCTCGAAAAGGAAACCCGCTCCGCCATAAAAATTGATGTAACTCGACCCATAGCCCGGATATAATTTATCAAAAGCCTCTTTTGTAAAATACATTGAGCCTAATTTATTCATCGCTTCCGCAAAATATTGACCGTATTTTGGATAAATTACATCATATAAATAAGGTGGTACAACAGGATTATTGGAACTATACTTACCCGGATCGAAATAAAAAGAAGAATTTGTACCCATCTCATGGTGATCCGTTTGGACATAAGGATGCCATTTGTGAAAAAACTTCGCTCGATTCCGACTTTCGGGATGTTGCAACAAAAACCAATCACGGTTCAAATCGAACCAATAATGATTGGTTCTGCCACCGGGCCAAACCTCGTTGTGTTCACGGTCGTTGGGGTCACTCACGAGGGGCGTGCCTTTGTGCATGTTCGCCCAATGCGTGTGGCGATCACGCCCATCGGGATTCAAAACGGGGTCGAGATGAATAACCATGCCATCGAGCCAACGCTTGGTTTCGTCACTTTCGGAAGCGGCGAGATAGTAGGCGGTTAAAATGGCAGCCTCACCACCCGACGGTTCATTGCCATGCACATTGTAGCCTAAATGAATGACCAATGGCTCATTGTCACCACTGTTTTCCATGCGTCTTTTCAGATTGGCTTGACGAATTTCTTCTATGCGAGCATGGTTGGCGGGTGCGGTGAAAGTTGCCACAATTTGAGGGCGATGCTCATACGTTTCGCCAATAATTTCGAGCGTCATGCGGTCGGAAAGACGATCTAATTCTTTGAAATATTCCACCAATCTATCGTGGCGGGTGTGATTTTCGCCGATGCCATAACCCAAAAATTGCTCTGGCGTTGGAATTTTCGGGTTAAAATTTCCGCTATTTGGGTAGAAATAATCGGCTTGAGCGGATAGCGAGATTTGAAGGAATGTTGTAATGAGAATGGTTAAAATCGAGTTTCTCATGATGTTTGGTTTTTATTTTTAAATTATAACTGATTGGTAATCAATATTTTACGTTTTTCAGGCTACGAATTTTACGAATTTACGAATTTACGAATTTACGAATTTTAGGTCGAATCATTCAATTTAAAAATCAAAAATTCGTAAATTCGTAAATTCGTAAAATTCGTAGTACAAAATACCCTAAAATTTCATCAATTCTTTAAACACTTTATATGTTGG
>JAYTMW010000954.1:0-1961 GCA_043728105.1 Saprospiraceae bacterium
TTTGGTCAATAGCTTGGGCTTCACCAACATCATTCCTGTCTGCGACAACCGTGATGAGTTTGATTTATTGGATGCGCACCTTGTTAAAAGTTGTAATATTGGCATCAGAGTCGCTACCGAAGAAGAACCAAATTTCCAATTTTACACCTCTCGATTGGGCATACGGCACACCCGTATTGTCAATTTTGTGAAGGATAAAATCATGACCAATCCTAAGTTTAAGCTCAAAATGCTGCACTTTTTTGTCGATACAGGCATAAAAGATACAACTTATTATTGGTCTGAACTCCGCAAAGGCATCAAACTCTATTGTCAACTCAAACAATTCTGCCCCGAATTGACCGCTTTAAACATCGGCGGCGGATTGCCCATTGCCAATTCCTTGAATTTTGAGTACGATTATGCCTACATGATTCGTGAAATTGTCCGCACCATCAAAGAATATTGCGAAGATGAAGAAGTGCCTTGTCCCGATATTTATACCGAGTTCGGAAAATACACCGTCGGAGAAAGTGGCGCAACCATTTTGGGAGTCATTGGTCAAAAGCAACAAAATGACAGTGAATTGTGGTACATGGTTGATAACAGTTTAATTACGACCATTCCAGATGCTTGGGCTATCAATGAACGGTATATTTTGCTGCCCATCAACCATTGGAACAAGGAATACACCCGTGTAAACGTGGGCGGATTGAGCTGCGACAATGCCGATTATTACAATTCCGAAGCGCATTTGAACATGGTTTACATGCCCAAATTCAGTAAAAGCGAAGAGCCTCTATCGGTTGGTTTTTTTAATACAGGTGCTTATCAAGACGCTTTGAGTGGTCACGGCGGCATAAAACATTGCCTCCTACCCTCTCCCAAACGCATTTTGGTTGACATTGATGAAAACGGAAATATGGTAGATTGGATGGAAAGCGACGAACAAGAAGCTGAAAGTATGTTGAAACTTTTGGGGTATTAAATAGTTGATAGTTGATAATGGATAGTTGATAATAAGTTTATTTTCAATGTTTTATATATTATTTTAAATTATTATATATAATTTGTATTGATAAAAAGATGCTATGCCTTTTGGGTGTAGCATTTTTTTTTGCCAAAAACGGTAAAATACTGAGGGGGGTATGTCAAAAGCAAAATACGCTTCGAGGTATTCTTTTATTTGAATTAAGATTGGTAGGATTTTTCGGATTTTGTAGGATTTGCCGAATTGGATATTTTTTTTAAAAAGGTTTTAGGAAAATAAGAAAGGTGTACCGTATTGGAGTGCCGTATAGAAGTAATGAGTAATGCGTAAACACGCTGTATCGTCCCGCTTTTCGGGGTGAAAGTGTTGATAATCAATGTGTTATGTGACACTCGGCTGTTAAAACCGCCCCTACATCACCTCCACACGCATTAATCATTACTCATTACCCATTACTTACATACGGCACTCCAATACGGTACACCTTTCTTATTTTCCTAAAACAAAAAAAATATCCAATACGGCAAATCCTACAAAATCCAAAAATCCTACTCATCCTAATTCAAATTAAAAAATCCTATAAAGCGAAAAAAAGCAAAAAATACTGAGGGGCCCTTTCAAACGCAAAATCCTCCAAGCGTACAAAAACGCTTGGAGGATTAATATCAAAAAAAATCAGTGTAAAATCAGCAATATCAGCGTCATCGGCGGCTAAAAACTATCCCTCAAAATGCAACGAAATGGTAAACGTTTGAGACATCAATTTTTCTATCACCGTCGATTGCGGCAAACCATTTTGATAAATCAACACATTACCCAAACCGTGTGAAAATTTGATTTCGGGAGAAAAAATGAAATATGGGAAAAACATTTGAATACCCGCCCCAATCTCAAATTGAAAATCACTCGGCGCAATTTTCAAATTGTTCGCAATCGTTCTCGCCCGACTTTTACTCTGAATATCGTAGCTATATTTCACGCCACCCATGAT
>JAYTMW010000955.1:0-2851 GCA_043728105.1 Saprospiraceae bacterium
ATGGTCGAAATTGATACCATCATTCGGTGTGAGGCATCGGGTAGCTACACAACTTTGTATCTTAAAGACCAACGGCCCATTCTGTCGTCTCGTGATTTAAAAAGTTTTCAAGAGTTGTTGGAAGATTACAACTTTTTCCGTGTGCATGATTCCCATTTGATTGCCTATTACCACATCAATAAAGTCTTGAATGAAGACGGCGGCGTGGTGGTAACTTCATCCAATGAGCGTATTCCGATTTCTCGCCGTCGGAAAAGTGACTTTCAAGATTGGTTAAAAGAAGCGAGTTAGCCTACCGCATTTAAGTTAAAAACGACCACCTACAAAGCCATTCAGACCATTTATGGTTTGAGTGGCTTTTCAGTTTATATTTAGTTTGATATTTGTACTAATAACATCAAAAAACCAGAGTGTTTTGTATCAATCTAAATGAAAAATAAATCTGTTTATCGCATGAAATTTATGTTCAACTACTTTAAGTGACTTAGTGAACTGATGTCACATATCTCCTTTTGGAATCCTCTTTATTATCTTACAATTATTTAGACGTAAAATATTAACTTATGTATAATACATTGGCTGACTATATTTTATGTTAAATTTTTTAACATTTAAAATATGTTAAAAAATATTTTAAAAATTTTGTCACATTCTTTTTGTCTTCGGAATATAGTCACATATAAGTTATCAATCAATACCATTTAATAATTTTATGAACTTTAAAAATTAATTAAAAACAACAAATTAAAATCATGAAACAATCAATTCTTTTTATCGCATTGTTCTTTTCAATCACATTCAGTTCTGCCCAAACGGTGGGTTTAAGAGTAGGGGCAAACTTATCTAATTTGAAATTTGACCAAGCCTCTTTAACCCGCTTGGGTATCACCAAAGAAAGCCTTGTGGGTTTGGCGTTGGCCATCCCGATTGAGTTTAAAGTCCACAAAAATGTATCCATCCAAACGGAATTGGGTTTTTTACAAAAAGGTTTCAAATCAGTTCAGAGCGTCAGAAGCGGCAACGCAACCATCAAATCAGAATTGAGTAATTACGCCGACTACGCCAACATTCCCGTCATGGTGAAATTGCACACAGCCAGCCGCCTCGTACAGGTGTATGTAAACATTGGCCCCGATGCAGCGTGGAAAGCATCCAGCACACAAAGCGGACAAACCACAACTACTGTTGACGGCGGCTCACCCAACACAGTAAGCACCAACAACAACGTCAATTTAGACGGTCAAAAACGATTGGCCATTGGCATCCAAGGCGGCGGTGGCGTGAAGGTGAACCTCGGCAAATGGGGTATCCTACTCGATGGTCGTTTTCTGACTGATTTGCAAGACCAACAAAATGCTTTTAACATCCAGGGTTTGCAAAACCAAGCAACTAATGTGCAAGGTTGGATGACCAGTTTGGGTCTTGTTATGAACCTCTGATTTCAAGTGACAATTACATCATATCATTTAAAGTTTCAACTTACCCTTACCAGTTTTGAGCCTTTCGAGGCTCAAATACTGAGGGGGTCATTTTTCAACAATTAAAAAAAATTCTAATGAAAAAAATTTACTTCGCGTTGTGCATTTTTGGGTTTTCTGTTTCTACTATGTCAGCACAGATTTTTGATTCAGTTCAAGTTGTTTTAAATAACACACTTTATGATCTTGCTAAAAGCCGTGTTTCACCCCCACCTGTTTTATTGTATGCGGGTGCAAATTTGGGTACATTTAATCCATCTATTGGTCAAACTCTAACATTAAAAAAGCGACAAGTTAATTTTAAAAATAGTACATCTTGTCAAGTTCAAAGCATGACTTTCAGCTACGAATTGTATAAAGATATTGCTGCACCTGTTCTTGTTGCTTCGGGGTCTGGTATTAATGTTCCCCTTGATTTGAATATTCCACCAATATCTGTTTGGAAAATTTTAACTGTAGCGAATGACATCGCTTTGGTAACTGCATCAACGCCTAATGGAGATTATACCTTGAAGTTGAAATACGATTATGTATTTTCATTTGGCCCCGTTTGTATGGCAGGTGGTATGGGCAGTACGGGTTGGGTTGATGCTACTTTTGGTGTCTTAAACACCCCTTTAGCCGTCGAAATGTCCACTTTTTCTGCCCGCAAGCAAAGCAATAAAGAAATTGCGCTTTTGTGGAAAACAGCCAAAGAAGAAAATAATAACGCATTTGCCATTGAGCGTTCATCAGATGGGGTTGATTTCAAAACCATTGGCAATGTGAAAGGTGCAAGCGTTAGCTCGATTGAAAAATCATATAATTTTTCCGATGCTGCACCACTTCAAGGTATTAACTATTATCGTATCCGCAGCGTGGCGACTGATGGCAAAGAAGCAATGAGCAAAGTTGTATCGGTTAATTTTTCTGAAAAGATAAATAAAGTGCTTCAAGTGTATCCAAATCCTACTCACGCTGCTTTACAAGTTGAGGTTACAGCGGATGAAGAAGTCGCAAAAACGCTTCAAGTTTTTGACTTAGCGGGTCGGATTATCCTCACTCAAAATGCGGTTCTAACAAAAGGATTGAACAATATTTCGCTTAATACGGATGCTCTTTCGGCGGGTACTTATTTGGTGAAGTTGGGTAGTGAAATGTCTCGATTTGTGAAGATGTAGTTGGCTTTTTTTACAGGATACTCCTCAGTATTTTGGTAAAATACTGAGGGGGTATCTTAAATTTTAAATCTAAAATTTTACAGCAAGTTGTAGCGATGGTTCTAATCGTTGAAAATAGCAAACCACTTACAAATCCAAACAAACCACATACAGTTTATGTCAAGCACATGTAGATAAAAAACATGACATTTGACTAACTAAATTAAGGTATAT
>JAYTMW010000956.1:0-2261 GCA_043728105.1 Saprospiraceae bacterium
CGTTCTTCATACGCTCTAAAAATGATGCCCGAACCGATTTGGTCATACACATATCCAGCATACAAACTCAATTTATCAATGCGTTTTTTGATGTACCAACGCCCCACGCCACTCGCCGAATAAGACGCTTTCGGATTCAGCAATTGAGAGTTTTGAAAAAAGTCAAATCGGACACCAATATCGAAACCAGAGCGACTATAATTGAGGTTGAGCCAAGCATCTGCGCCCACCAATTGACGGTCATATTGCGGAATATTTGCCGCCCCAATCGCACTATCACGCAAGTAAAAATTGCCATTCGCTTGCAAGCTGCCAGAGAGATATTTTACCTCCGTTACGGTAGAATCAAGGCTCTGGCTTCTAACATTTTGTGTTAAAATAAGGGATAATAGAACCCATAAAGTCGGTTTCAACATTTTCATAAAAAGATAGATTTTGACATGAATTTGAACGTCAAATATCTTTCAAAGTTATCACAAAGGTTTAACAAAAAGAGGGTGTATTGAAAAAATGAGGAAATCCGAAGCTATGCGATTAAAAACGATGAAAATACTGAGGGGCCCCCTTTTGTAAATTTTAATTTCCGAAATATACTTTCCATATTGGATAATTTTTTTTTAAGAAAAACGAAAAGGTAGGGCTTCCAGCGTTGATGTAACATTTCGGATATTTATAAGAATGGGTTTCGTGTGTTGTGCTTGGTATTCGTTAAATGCAAAAATGAGTTTATCCAACTTGTGCGATTACAACATCTATCATCTTGAAACCACCGATTTTAATCGGTGGACCATGCAAACCCACTAATGCCATCTATCTTCTTTTCAAAAACATCACATCTACACACGTATATATGTGATGTTTTTGAAAAGAAGATAGATGTGGGTCGAGGTAACCTGTTATCCCCCGATTGAAATCGGGGGTTTCAAGATGAAAGATGCTATTTGTAGTTTCAAATGTAACGGTCGGATTTATCCGACCTGTGCGATTAAAACATCTACCATCTTGAAACCACCGATTTTAATCGGTGGGTGAGGAATTACCACTAATGCCATCTATCTTCTTTTCAAAAACATCACATCATGCACTCATAGATGTGATGTTTTTGAAAAGAAGATAGATGTGTTTCGTGCTTTGACTTTGCCCACCGATTAAAATCGGTGGTTTCAAGATGATAGATGTCCCCAAGCGATTTTAATCGCACAGGTCGGATTTATCCCTTAAAACCCATTGATTCAAATTTTTGTTAAAAGAAATCACAAATTAAACTAATTTTGATTTTTCTGAAATAAAAAATAAAAAAAATCAGCGTCAAATCTGCAAAATCAGCGTCATCGGCGGCTAAAAAATCAACCTAAAATATTGATAATGAATAAGATAGATATTACAGCACTTCAAAATGTGATGACTTACGAGCAATACATCACCCAAGCACAAGATTTGCTAAAAGAAGGGAAAGCCTCCTCAATGGGAACGGACAACAGCCCCGAAATGCTCCATTACACCGAAATGAACATGCAACGCATGAACCGTTTGGGCAAAACAACAAAATTGGCATGGGATAACCTCAAAATACTGAGGGGCCTCAAAAAACCGATGACGTGGCTCGTCATCAGCGAAGCGTGGTGCGGAGATGCAGGTCAAATAATCCCCGTTTTAGAAATGATGTCGGCTGAAAATCCGTTGATTCAACACCGCCTTATTTTCAGAGACGAGCATACCGACATCATGGATGCCTTTTTGACGGACGGTGGGCGATCTATCCCAATGATTATTTTTTTGAATCCCGAAGGCAATGTTTTGGGGCATTGGGGACCACGCCCAGAGGCTTTGCACGTGATTATTCAAGCCCAAAAAGCCATCATGTTAGCCATGCCAAAAGAAGAACGTAAAGCGTATTTTGAGGAACTAAAAACGGACGTGCAGATGTGGTACAACAAGGATAAAACGGTCAGTATCCAAAAAGAATTTTTGGCGGCAATGAAAATGAGTTTGGTAGCCAATATCAAGTAAAAATTAATACGGTCAAGTTGATTTTTTTTGAAACACATAGGCACATAGGACACATAGATTTTATGTAAACCCTTAATAATCAACACTTTATACAAAACTATGTGTCCTATGTGCCTATGTGTTTCAAAAAAAATATCCTATTTATTATTTAATCTTGTCTCCTATTCAAAAAACAATTCCATCGTAATATTATCCGCCAAAAGTCGCCCTTTGTTGGTCAACACATATTTTTTTCCATCAGTCGTAACTGT
>JAYTMW010000957.1:0-1564 GCA_043728105.1 Saprospiraceae bacterium
AATGTACAACTCCTTGATTTAGTGCAAGATACGGATAGTTTAATAAAAGCATATATTTCTAAAACAGCTACTGAACCCCTCAGTATGAACGAGCAAAAAGCAGCCATTGAGACAATTTTTGAAGCCGTTTTAAAAAAGTGTGTTGCTACTGATCCTACCCTTGAAAAAGTAGTTTTAGCAGAAAAAACCAAGCAGATTCAAGGCATCGAAATCATAGAAGCCAAACTGTTGAAAGCAAAAAAACAGAAAAATGAAACGGCAATTAATCAACTCAAAGCCTTAGCTCAAAAGCTCTTTCCAGACGGCGGTTTACAAGAGCGCGTTGACAATTTTTTACCCTATTATTTAAAATATGGTGAAGCATTTATGGACAATCTTTTGGAGAATTTGAACCCGTTGGAGCAGGGGTTGATTGTTATTTCTGATTAAAATATGTCATAAAAAAGGGAGAGCAATTCTGTTTTCAAGCACTAAAACATTTTCACGAGTTTCTATGTGCTATTTGTTTTTTTTTATTTAATAAGTATCTTTGTTTAAAATTAAAGAATAATGGAAGCCATACTTCTTAAAAATCAAATCCATACGAAAGTTGAAAAATTGACAGCAGAACAGTTACTGTTAGTAAACGATTTTGTTATGTTAGTTGAAAAAACCTCTCCAAAAAAACAAAAAACTGTTTCAAAAAATGAGAAAACTAAAACTGTCAATGGACAACGCGATATGACAGCCGTTTATGAACTTCAAAAAATATTTCAAGAAGTGGGAATTACCTCACTTATTGATGATGCAATTCTTGAAAGAGAAGTATAATATATTTTTTTCTATTATTGTATTTTCCATGACTTTTTTATTACCAGTCAAGCCGCTATCAACTTATCTTGGATTTGTAAAATATAAAATTTAGGAATCTCTAAACACTCTGCTATTTCCTCAACGGTCAATTTGCCATTTTGTAACAACCGTATAATAGTATTATTATACTTATTTGCTTTATATGTTTCAATATGCTGTAAAAGCATTACTTCCTCTTTTGTGGTAAGAGGACGGTTCTCAACATATAATTCAATATCATTTTCTATGTTTTTTATCATTGCTTAATCATTTTTAAAATATTGTTGAATAAGACGTTGAGCCTCAATAGGTTCTATCATCATTGTCTGTCCATGTAATAATTTTGCAAAAACCATTTTTTTGTAATGTTCAATTAAATCTGTTTTAGCTATGAAAGAAACAAATCCTTCAAATCCCATCTCAAGAGATAATTTACAAGCAAATGCAAATAAATTACCAGCAACACCTTCGTAAATACCATTTTTGCCAATATTAAATGGCGCATTTTCTACTAAAGAAACAAGTATATAACCTTTTTTAATTTGCATACTTATGACTCCTTGTATTTTTTCAGGTAATTCAACCACAGTCAATTTATAAACATCATTATTCCGGCTTTCTTGTTGCCAATCAAATTGCCAATTTTTTAATTGAAATAATTCATTAGGGTTTATTTTTTGAATAACCGTTTCAACACTTGTATTAGTTATCCGATGTCGTATTGAGTTAGTTA
>JAYTMW010000958.1:0-1793 GCA_043728105.1 Saprospiraceae bacterium
CCCGTTTCTTCTTTCACCCGTTTGAGCCACTTCAAACCTTCGCTCCCCACGCCTTCAAAGCTTCCAGGGCGAGTTCGAGGCTTCCAAATACCGCTTCTAAAAAGGGATATATTGCCTTGTTTGGCGAGGTCTTGGGCGATGCTCATCACTTGTCCTTCGGTCTCCGCAGAACATGGGCCCGCTATCAAAAATGGACGTTTTTCTCTAATTCCTAAAAATGGTTTCAATTCCATGATGTCTAATTTTTTATTGCTAATTATTTGATAATAAATTGATTGTCAATGATTTATGAATTTAAAATAATAAACTTAATATTGATTATATTGAATTAATAGTATTTTTTTTTATTCTTTACTAAAACTATTCTTCTTGCCTTTTGAAAAAAGTTTGATTAAATCAAAATATATTGTATCTTTGTACTATCGACCGTCTGAGGAGGGTCACACAGTGGAGGTAAGATGTATCGTGCATCTTACCTCATTTTTTTTATATGACATATTTACCACTTTTCATATTATTTTTATTTAGCTCGATAGCTTTATTTTCAAAAATTAATATTACCGTTTTAATTGTTGAATATTTTTCTGACGCTATTCGTATGGCTCTTTTTATATTTGAGAACTCCACTTTTTTGTTAATGTGCAATACTAATTTATCTGACTTATGATAAGTCCTTTTAAAGTGTTTAATGATTCCATTCAACAAATCTTTTCCTTCTGAAAAGCATTTCATTTCAAAAATTAAATCATTTACTTTTACATCCAAAGATACTATACTTGGTGATTCATTTAAAAGCTCAACACAATAGCCCAATTTTTTCAATACTACACAACCACCAACTTCACTCTCTAACCCACTTGGGCTATGGGTTTTATTTATAACTAAATACCCGTTACTCTTCTTATCAAATCCCACGGCATTTGGGAATTTCGACATGACTCTAAAATAGGCTTCTGCATCTTTCTGATTGACTAAATACTCTAATTTAGAATATGTTTCATATTTCAAACGATTGAGTTTGCTCATAGTTATTGATAGATTGGTTAAAGTTTTCGTTTTGTAATACCCCCTCAGTATTTCCAAGTCCTCGAATAAATCATAGCTGCCACAATGGGCATCATCCAAGTCACCGCCGCCCAACTAATCGCCGTGAAAGCATCGTGCAACTGATTTTGTCGAATTATGATGCCCAACAACGCCCAAACTACCGCCAAACCAATGAACAAATTTTGCAAACGCCATGTAATCAATGACGCTATCAACGCCCCGATGCCTATCATGCCACCCACCCAAAAGGTTGCCGTTAAGCCAAAACCATTAAAAGGGATGCTCACGAGCCAAGTTGTCACGTTGGCTATGGTTGCGATGCAAATCCACCCTAAATATACGCCAAATGCGGCTTTGAGTAAACCCCTCGTGGGCGTATTTGGCTTAAATTCAAATGAAATTACGGTATTCAAACGAATTAAAGTGTATAAAATGCCCAACATGATGACCACCGATAACGGCAAAATCAGATAATGCCACGAAAAAATCCACGCACCGTTTAAAAGGCAGTTGGTGACAAACAAGACACTTATTTTAGAAATAGCATCTTCTTTTTCAAGGCTTTTGCCAATATATTGCCAAATCATCACGCTGATAATGAGTCCGTAAATGATGCTCCAAATCGAAAAAGTGATACCCGCAGGTGCAAATTCGTTGAAATATTTGTCCGAAATGTCGCCAGGAGTCATGCCGTTTATGGGCAGTTTCACCGCTAAAAAATTGACCGTCAAAGTGATAATGACAGC
>JAYTMW010000959.1:0-4932 GCA_043728105.1 Saprospiraceae bacterium
ATGATACGTGGCAAGTTTGATTTGAACAATAAAACGGTGTCGGTTGCCTCTGCACCAATGGGCGCAAATGCTTCCACTTATATCATTTCGCACAATCAAAGTGCTTATGAAGGCACGTTGGTTATCAAAAATATAACAGGTCGCACACTCTTTCCTGTGGGTACTGAAATGGCTTATTTACCTGTGACTTTAACAGCAGCGAGTGGGGATTTTAGTGTGTCTGCAAAACCGCTTTTGTTATCAGTGGGCAATAAATTTTCTATTCTTAATCAATGGGATATTAATCGAGTTTCGGGTTCAGCACCTGCGGATTTAGAAGTGCAATGGAATCCTGGTAATGAATCGAAGGATTTTGGAGATTTCCGCTACAATTGTCGTTTGCATCACTATAATGGAAGCGTTTGGCAACCCGTTGGTGCAGTAGGGTTCACCGCAAATGGCTCTGTTTTTACGGCTACGGCTCAAAATGTGCAGAATTTTTCTCCTTTTACGATGCTTACACAAGTGAATTTGCCCGTGGAACTTAAAAGCTTTGTCGGTAGGGTAGAAGGAAATAACGCACGTTTATTTTGGGAAACAGCTACGGAGATAAATAACGCTGGCTTTGAGATTGAGAAAAGTACGAATCAGACGGCGTTTTCAAAGATAGGTTTTGTGAAAGGCGTGGGTAATTCTGTTCAATTAAATACTTATAATTTTGTTGATAATGCCTTTGAAAAAACAGCTTATTATCGCTTGAAACAATTGGATATGGATGGCAAATTCTCTTATTCGCCTGTGATTGCGTTGCAAAAATTAGGGTTAAAAGGCAGTATGAAAATTTATCCAAATCCGCTGTCAAATCAAGCTACTTTAAACATAGATTTTGAACAAAATAGTCCTCAAAATGCGTCAATTTCTGTTTTTGATTTGAATGGAAAATCTATTTATCAAAAAAATGTGGAAGGTCAAGAAGCCATTCAAATTAATGTAAATGATTGGTCTCGTGGTTTATATTTAATTCGATTAACAACAAATGAAGGTAAAGCAATTACTTCAAAATTTGTTAAAGAATAGTAGAAGAATGATGAAATATGAATGATGAATGATGAATCACGTGTTCATTCATCATTTATCATCATTCAAAAAGACCCTCTCAATATTTTCATTTTTAAGTGAAAATACTGAGGGGGTCTTTTTTTTTAATTAAAAAACCCAATAACGGTTAGCTATCGGGTTAAATCAAAATAGTAAGTTGTTCACACTACTAAATTCTTAGAAAAATTTTTTATTTTGAAACGCAACGACGACAGGACGTTGGTTAAATTTTGCATATTATTTTTTGTATTTATATAGTTTGGGCGAGCTATAAATAAGATGTGAATTATTGTTAATATTTGATTTTAGTCAATGTAAACTTTACGCAAAGATACAGCCTTTTTTTTAATAAAAAATAGACCCCAGGGCCTATTTTTTACTCTTTTTAAGCAATTTATTAAACCAATAGTACATATTTTAATAAGAACGTGTTCATTTTGTTCTAAAGGGAGTTATGATTTTTAACCAGAAATTTTGCGCATAACTGTTTCAAGCGGCCCATTTTTAAATCGCTTGCGCCACAACACACTGAATAAAACGCTCAAAATAAAGAAAATAAAAGCGAAGGCTAAAATTTGAATGGGCGGTGTCGGCATTTCGTCTTCTAACAAGCCTGTATAATGTTTTTTTGTAATAAAACCAAAAATAATCATGCCGAGCGTGAGGTGAATGACGTAATGTGATAGCGTCATTTGCCCCGTTTTTACCAATGCTTGTATGATGCTATTATCAGAAAAATTTTCACCAATAAACATGCAAATAGCAATGACCATGAAGGCAAAACCCGTTGTAATCATCATAAAAGGCAGATAGGGTGGGAAGTAATCGCTCATAATATAGTACGACCAAAATTGACTGAAATAGCCCGCTTTCACCAAAGCCCTAAGTCCTTCAAAAAATAATAAAACAACCAATCCAATGAGAAAAATATTCCTTTTCACAACATTGCTTTGCCAATCCAATCTGCCCAACCACATACCCACCACGAAGTACGCCAACCACGGAAAAACCGAATTCCAACCATTGTAAAAAGTGTTTCTTAAAAAGCCATAAGGTGTCCAAAAATCGGCGTATTGGAAGGTCTCAAAATTCCAACTTGTGTCAATTGGAATAACAAAAAGCAAGGCGTGAAAAACCAAAATAGCGACAAGTGCTATCCATAAATAATACCGTTTTGGCACAAATAAAATAAATGCTGCAATGTGCATGTAGCCACCATAAAAGTGCAAAATATCGCCAGGCCACCACGGATAAAGCAATAGCCCCAAGCCAAATAAAAACCAAGAACGCTTCAAAATAATGGACTTCAACCGCTTTTTTTCCTCCTCGCTGTATGCCGTTCTATTCGTCATCAACGAAACACCCATGCCTGCCGAAAGGATGAAAATGGACGTTGAATTGCCCGTAAATAATCTGAGAAATTGTCCAACGGGCGTGCCGTCTCCGAAAGAGCCAAAGCAAAAATTGAAGTTCACGATATACATGCCAAAAATGGCGTAGGCTCTTGCTAAATCGAAGCCGATGATTCTTTTTGTGGGCATAAAATCTTTGGTAATGATGAATAAAGCGTAAAGATATAGTTTGAGGTTATTACTCTTTCTGTTTTGCCTCAAAATACTGAAAATACTGAGGGTGTGTTAGGCTAATAACAGTAAGGTTTTTTATAAACACATAGGCACATAGGACACATAGTATTATGTATAAAACATTCATAATCAACCTTTTATACAACTCTATGTGTCCTATGTGCCTATGTGTTTATAAAAAAATCTAACTGTTATTAGCATTAAAACTTCGCATCAATCCCCACAAAAAACGCTCGTCCATCACTCGGAATAATCCCCGGCCCCGGATTACCTTCCGCTCTACGGGTAAAATAACGTTGGTCAAAAAGATTATTACAAGACACGTCGAGGGAAAAAGTTTTCCAAAAATTCCAACTTGCACTCACATCTGCCACGGTGTATGAAGGGATAATACCACTTACCGCCGTTGCCGTTTGTTGTGTGTTAAGCGCATCGCTAAAATGCTCTTTTACGTGATTGATTTGAAACGTTGTTTTGAAAATTTGATTAAAATGATAGGTCAAACCACTCCGAATACTGAGGGGGGGCGCATGTTCAACATTTTTACCTTTCACATTTGCATCGGCAGCATTGAAATACTTGGCTTGAAGCACCGAGCCACTCACAAAAACAAGCAACCCATGAGGCGATTTTATTTTTTTATTTAAACCCAAAATATCCGCTTCGATGTATGCCTCCACGCCCGCATAATACGCATCCGACACGTTGGTTCTGTAACGATATTCTTGGAAAAGTGGCGCACGATCAGCCCGTGTCACTTGCCCTATTTTATTTTTATACAAAATAGAAAAAACAGAAATATCGTAGTTGAAACGGTTGCGCCAATTGCCTCGCACACCCGCATCCGCCGTGAAACCGTACTCATCTGTAATGTTCTCGTCAATCACTAATGACGGATTATTGACCCTCAAATCACTAAAATTTATAGCCCGATAATTTTGACTAATATTCGCATAACCTTCAAAATGATTGTTGGGTTTCCAACTCGCACCGATGCCCAAAAGAAGCAAACTACGCTCACGTCCCATCGTTTCATCAACCCGAACATCCACGTTATTACCCGCAGCATCCTTGGTTGCTTTGCGATAATAACCCGCTGCATCTGTTTTGATGAACTCGTAACGCACGCCTGGCGTAAGGCTAAATTTTGGTGAAAATCTAAAAATATGCTCTACAAATACCGACGCATTTTTATTGTCATAATCGAAATCAGAATCCAATAAACGCTCTGGATTGGCGTATTTAAAATTGGCATCCGACCCATCAGTACCCAAGCCTTGTTGCGCCAATTGATAGCCATCAAACCACCTTGCACCGACCAAAAGTGTCTGTTTTAACCCTGTTTTAGTCGAATATTCATGTAAAAGGCGGGCTTCTGCACCATAATTTTTGTAATCGCCTCGTATCAAATTGCGTTTGCCACCCGCATCCACCGTGTTGATAGCCCCTTGATAATTTACGGCATAACGGTCAGCAACCAAACCAAAACCACGCACTTTTAGCTTCGTTTCATCCGATATTTTATAAATCAAACCCACTGCGGGCAAGCTCCAATCCACGGCAAGCCAATTGCGTGAACGAGACGATTGTCGTGGGTTTTCTTTAAATTGCGCATCCGTCACGCCACCCGATTGTTGCGCTAAATAATTAAAAAAAGTGTATTCAATATCCATTTCCAAACGGTCGCTTAGATGGAAATGCAAGTCTGTATAAGCCGTGTTTAAACCAAAACCTGAATTAGGTCGCCACCCATCGCCTTGCTTGCGTTGATACATTGCCACACCCGCTACTTTATTGTTTTTAGAAGAAAAAGTAGCCATATTAAACGAATTTAAAAAGCCAAAAGAGCCAGCCGTTTGTCGGGTGTGAAAACTAAAATTATCGGTTGTGTCGGGCTGTTTGAAAATAAAATTCATCATGCCGCCAAACTGCGTTCCGTATTGCAACGAAGCCGCACCACGCACCACTTCGATGCGTTCCAGAGCCTCAATCGGTGGCGTGTAATAACTTTCGGGATAGCCCATCGCATCGGCAGAAATGTCGTATCCGTTTTGTCGGGTGTTAAAACTAATCATTCTGTTTGGGCTCAAACCTCTTGAACCAACAGCCATTTGAATGCCCGCACCATCAGATTCCCAAATGTTAAGCCCCGGGATTTTGCCAAAAACTTGACGGGCGTTGTTGCTTGCTACATTGCCCGTGAGTTTGGAAAGCTCGATAACTTCGGTCTTTTTGCCTTCATAAATGCCAAAATCTTCGACACCATTTA
>JAYTMW010000960.1:0-2637 GCA_043728105.1 Saprospiraceae bacterium
CATCAAGCACGTTTTTCTCTCTCATATCCACTTCGACCACGCAGGTGCGGCATGGTGTTTTGCGCCTCATGCGACCATATATGTGCATCCCGTGGGTGAAAAACATTTGATAGACCCGTCGAAATTGTACAATTCAGCCCAACAGATTTACGGCGATAAAATGGCATTTCTTTGGGGCAAAATGGAAGGTATTCCGCCCGAAAAACTACACGCCACACAGCACGAAGAACAGATAAAAGTGGGCAATAAAACGTTCACCGCATGGCACACGCCAGGTCACGCTACACATCATATTGCGTGGCAAATTGACGATATTTTATTCACAGGTGATGTCGGTGGCGTGAAGATTGGGAACGGCATAGTCGCTCCACCTTGCCCACCACCTGATATTGATATTGAAGCATGGCAAGATTCCATTACTTTGATTAAATCGTTGAAAGTCAATGCTTTATACTTAACGCATTTTGGTCAAGTGAATGAAGTGGATGATTGTTTAAACCAATTAGAAAGCCGCCTTTTGTCTTATTCAGCGTGGATAAAGCCCCATTTTGAAGCTGGAGAAACACCCGAAGAAGTGACCCCTCAGTATCAAGCGATGGTAAAATTAGATATGGAAAAACACGGTATCACGGGCGCACGTTATGAGCAATATGAAGCGGCAAATCCTTCTTGGATGAGCGTGGCGGGGTTGATGCGGTATTGGAAAAAGAAGGGATGATTGGGGCATAAAAAAGCCTTTTTGCACATGCAAAAAGGCTTTTTTCTGAGGGGTTAAATCGGATTAATTTACACCATTTGAAGGCTTCCTTTGCTTCATTTCTTCAATGATTTTAATAATTTCTGAAACAGGCAAAGAGGAGAATTGAGCCAATTCTTCTAATTTATAACCCTTTTTATAAGCATCATAAAGTAATACTTTTTTACCTAAGTCAATGCCTAAGTTAATACCAATGTCAATACCTTTCTTTTCTACATCTTCAATAAAATTATACATATTTTCTTTTTTTACAGAGTCATCAATTTGTTCAATTTGAATTTCTATTTCTTCTCTTGAAATACCTCCCAAGATGTTAGACAAATATACGTTAATTGTTTTCACAAAATCCAATGTTTCTTTTGAATTATTATTCAAATAGCCCACAAAAGCCAATTGGACAAAATTGCCTTTAATGTACTCTTTTTCCGTATAATGCTTCAATGCAAGCATGATTTTACCCAAAAATATGGTATTGAAAGCCGCTATCATTTCGTCCGAATAATCTTGTAAATCAGTCAAATAGTATTTGCAAGGGTCTATAAACTCTTGAAATGCCTCATCAATTTCGCCAAAATAGCTATGAAACGGCTTCATAACCCATTTCCTTTTTCCATGATAAACAATGATTGGCACAACCACACTCAAAGGTTGTTTTGCCGCCAATTGCTTATTGTATGCCCCTTGTTTGTAATCCCCAATTTGGATGTGCGGATAATCGGGTACATAACTTTTATGCTCAAAAACGAAGCACGTATGCACCATTTTTTCAGAATCCTTCATTTTACACCGCCAGACAATATCGGAGTAGAAATCCGCCAATTCGGGTGTTATATAAGTTGTGGTATCCAATTCGAGCGTGCTTAGGTCGAGCTTATCTCTCAGATGCTTCGGAAAGAGTTTATCGAAATAGTCTTGCACCACCACAAGCATTGAAAAAACCGCTTTGAAAAACTTATCGTTTGGATTGTTTATAGCCTGTTTTTCCTCATTGGTTTTGTCGTTTGTCATCGTGTAAGTTTCTTGATAGTATGAACAATTAAATTGAGCATAAAAATAAAAAAAATGTTGTAACTTTCAGTCTTTCTTATCTAAAATATCTCTTAATAAAAAAGCCTTTTTGCACAAGCAAAAAGGCTTTTTTCGTTAAAAATACTCAGGGGGTCTAATTGACATGTGAAAGCACATCATCCAAGCGATTGATAAACGATTGAAAACTATATTCCCCTTTGTGATTTTCATAAATTTTTTCAAAATCAGCCACCTCAAAAATCTTAATGCAATGAGATGTTTTATATTTATAGTTCGACTGTTCTTTTAAAAACTCTTTGGGTTTTTCATACTCAATCGGTTCTTTATCTAACTCATAATTCAAATTATAATAGCGATTAAAAGTATCAATATCAGCCAATATCAATGCCTCCATTTCATAAATTGCTAAGAAAAAAATGCCTTTACTGTCTATTTTTATTGTTGAGATTATTGAACCATGAGGCTCTTTTGGATATGGCATCAGTATTAGATTGCAAAGCGTCGAGGTCTCTAATGCAAATGATAAAGTCAAAATTTTCATTTTCCAACTCATTTAATAAATTACCGTAAAGGATTTGAGGATTGTTTAACATATCCCCAGAAATATTTCTTAATATCGTTTTGTAAGTAATATTTACATTATATTTTTTATATTCTAAAAAACAGTTTTAATTTTATTAAAAAATCTTAGCCTGATAACCTATTTTAAAAGAAGCCGATAAAGGCAATTCACTTTTTATAAATGATTTAGGAGAGTATTCAAATTTGATAGCATGACTTTTTGATAAAAAAAAGTTGAAACCTCCAACAAGAATTTCATGATTAATGTCAGAATTTTTGTTGTAGTTACC
>JAYTMW010000961.1:0-2583 GCA_043728105.1 Saprospiraceae bacterium
AAAAATGTCGGCTGTTCCTGCAAAAGTATTGCGTGAGGGAAAGTTGACTGAAATCAATGCCGAAGAAATCGTGTTGGGTGATATTGTGTTTGCTGATGCAGGTGATTTGATACCCATAGATGGTAAAATAGTGCGCTCGACGCAAGTGTTGATTGATGAATCTGCCTTGACGGGCGAATCCGCTTCCGTTGAAAAAACAATAGGCGTATTGCCCGAAAATACGATTTTAGGCGACCGTACCAATATGGTTTTTAAAGGGACTTATGTTTTTAAAGGCAATGCTTACATCTTGGTCTGTGCGACGGGTATGCAAACAGAATTGGGTAAAATTGCCAGTTTAGTTCATTCATCAGACCAAGCCGCTACGCCTTTAGAAAAGAAATTAGACGTGTTTAGTAAAAAGCTGATTAAAATAACGGTGGGATTGGTGGTGCTGATTTTTTTCGCTGGATTGCTAAATGGGCAAAAATTTATGGAAATGTTGGAAACGTCCATTGCCTTAGCGGTAGCGGCTATTCCCGAAGGCTTACCTATTGTGGTGACGATGTCGTTGGCTCAAGGGATGTTGAAATTAGCACGGTACAATGTGATTGTTAAAAAACTATCCGCCGTAGAAACATTAGGCGGTACAAATGTGATTTGTACGGACAAAACAGGCACACTTACCCAAAATAAAATGGAAGTGGTTTTAATTAAGACCCCCTCAGTAAATTGGCAAAAAGATGCTGATTTTAAAGGTCATGAAGAACAGTTTAAATTAATTACACAAGGTTTTATTTTATGTAATACCGCCAATCTTGAAATAGCTAATAATGAAACAAAAGAAATAGGCGATCCGCTTGAAATTGCTTTATTAAAATTTGCACAACAACAAGGCGATGATATTTCCGCAGTCCGCACCCAATTTAATAAAAAAGACGAAATTCCTTTTTCAAGCGAAACAAAAATCATGGCAACGCTGCATGAACACGAGGGTTTATATGTCACGTATGCCAAAGGTGCTTTGGAAGAGTTGTTGCCAAAATGCACACATATTTTGGAAAATGATACCGTGTCGTTGGATAAGGTTAAAAGAGATTATTGGATAAAAGAAGCAGAAGTATTTGCAGCTTCTGGTCATCGGATGATTGCCATAGCTTATCGTCAAGACAAGGCTGCAACAGCTTTATCAACGGATAATCTTGTTTTTATGGGTTTTGTGGGTATGATTGACCCACCAAGACCTGAAGTAAAAGCTGCCATTGATGAGTGCAAAACGGCAGGTATTAAAGTCGTGATGATTACGGGCGACCACCCGACTACGGCACAATATATAGGTGTACAATTAGGCATTACAGAAGCGGGTGGAGCGGTAATGAATGGAAAAGACATGAAACACTATGAAGATTTGACCAAAGAGGAAAAAAATAAATGGCTGAATACAGATGTCTTTGCCAGAGTCAATCCAAAACACAAGTTGGATTTAGTCAAAATTTTTCAAGAAAAAGGCTATATAGTTGGTATGACAGGCGACGGCGTTAACGATGCACCCGCTATAAAAAAGGCAGATATTGGTATTGCAATGGGGCAACGGGGTACGCAGGTGGCACAAGAAGTATCGGATATGATTTTAAAAGATGATTCCTTCAAATCTATTGTCGTGGCTATCCGACAAGGGCGCGTTATTATTGAAAATATTAAAAAATTTGTCACTTTCCTACTGTCTTGCAATTTGAGTGAATTATTAGTTATTGCTACTGCTGCCATTATGAACTTGCATTTTCAGATGTTTCCCTTACAAATACTTTTTATTAATCTCATTACAGATGTCTTGCCCGCATTGGCTTTGGGGGTAACAAAAGGCGGTGACGATGTGATGAAATTGAAACCCTTGAAGGCTTCTGTGCCCATTATTGATAAAAATCGGTGGAAATTAATCTTTTTTTATGCGGTTGTCATGGCGAGTGTCTGTACCGCAGGCGTTTTGATAAACCACTATTTGTACCATAAAAATGATGTTTGGGATACGGCTATATGCAACAATATCTTGTTCTTTTCCCTCATAATTTGCCAACTTTTACATGTTTTTAATATGGGAACGGGCGCATTTTTTAAGTCCGAAGTGATGCGAAATAAATATGTTTGGTATTCGATTTTGGCAAATATTATTATTGTGTTTGGTGCGATACAGATTCCGTTTGTACGTCAAGCATTGAATATTGTACCGATGAATTTGAATGAATGGGTGGTTATTCTTGCAGTTGGTCTATCGTTTATGGTTATCGTTCAATTGGCAAAGGTTTTTAAATTGTTCAAATCAAATAAATAAACGCTCAAAAATGCTTTTATACTGAGGGGGTACAAAACTCACAAACGCTTGATTATCAACAAGATAGTCAAGCGTTTTGGGAAATTTCGGGAAAAATTTAATCCCGAAATAAACTACCCACCGCATATAAAGGTCTATTTTGCATCCAATCTTGTTGTTGATAAGGTAATGCCGAAAATCGTATCGCTTCTAATTGGTATTTTTTGTAAAATTCGCTAAAACTTTTAGAACGGACATTCTCGCCTGATTTTACTTCAATGGCAATAATTTTATTC
>JAYTMW010000962.1:0-10579 GCA_043728105.1 Saprospiraceae bacterium
TTGAAACAAAATGCCGATGCTTCATTGTCCGAAATTATCGTTGTGGACGCTCAAAGCAGTGATAATACTGAGGGGGTAGCCTCGGCGGCGGGTGCAAAAATAATTCTTTCTACCAAAAAGAGTCGTGCTTTTCAAATGAACTTAGGCGCAAGAGAAGCTAAAGGGGATATTCTCTATTTTATTCATGCAGACTGTTACCCTCCAACCACATATCTTGTTGATATTCAACGTTTTATGAATCAAGGTTATCCAATGGGTTGCTACCGCTATCGCTTCGATTCAGATAAATTTATGCTTAAAATCAATGCGTTCTTTACCCGTTTTGAAAGACTTTGGTGCAGAGGCGGCGACGAAACTTTCTACGTAAAACGCACTGTGTTTGAAGAATTGAATGGCTACAACGAAACCTTTGTCATCATGGAGGAATACGATTTTATACGTCGTGCGCTTGAGAAATATGCTTTAAAAATTATGCCGTCAAAAGTGGTCGTTTCTGCCCGAAAATATGAAACCAATAGTTGGCTGAGAGTCCAATTCGCAAATTTTACAGTTTTCAGAATGTACACCAAAGGGAAAGCACCTGAGGAAATGGCGCAAGCCTATAAACGCATGTTGAATTATCGCTGACCCCCTCAGTATTTTTCATCAATTCACCTTCAAAATCTTTTCTTTTATCGAGAACCCATTGGCTAAATTCAAAACAACGAAATACACTCCGTTTGGCATATTACTTATTGAAAAAGAGTGTTGATAGGCATTTTCAACATTTTTCAAGGCATAATTATACACTTTTGCGCCCGCTTCATTGTATAATTCAATTTGAACCTCCGTTTTATAGTCCGTAATGCCGCTGATATTCACGACATCACTCACTGGATTGGGCGATATTTGATAATAAAACTTATCCGATTTTTCGAGCGTACGAACGGAGCTGTACGTTGATTTTTCATCTGTATCGAATTGTGCTAAACGATAATATGTTGCACCTCTGAGCGTGGTGTTATCCGTAAAATTATATACATTTTTGGTTAAACCGCCCTGTGCTTTAACTTGACCTATTGATTGAAAGTTTTTACCATCAAAACTTTTTTGAACCACAAAATGACTCACTTTTTGCTCATTTACGGTCTGCCAAGTCAAAAAAGCACGATTTTGTACTCTTTTTGCTTCAAAACTCAACCATTCTAAGGGCAAAACTACATTTACAATAGTCCAAGTTTGACTAAAAACATAGCCAGACGCTGGCAAATATGAACGAGATAGTGTTGTATTGTCCTTCACAAAAAGGGTGAGCGTGCTATTTCCGTTGGGCAACGTAGAAGGAATAATGTTCACATTATCCACGCCCGTTGCTATGCTTGTTCCATTCAATATCCATTCAGTTGACAATGTATTTGGAATTGGCAAGGTCAAATTAGCTGAAAAATTAGTCGCACCATCAATCGTGAGGGTGGCAGATGTAGGCGAATAATCGTAAATAGGCGTTAATAAAGAATAGATTTTATTTACAAATGCCTCTTTACAAACTGCGCAAAAAGGGACATTCAACACTTTCATTTTGCAGTTTTCATGCGGACGATACGCATTATCAACCCCCAAAGGATAGACACCAATTCCATTGCTACCAATCCAATTTCTCCATTTTATGGTCAAAGGATCAGATACTGTTGTTCTATTGGGACGTTCTCCTTGTCCAGCAATAGTATATTCATCCGCAAGTTCGGCAAAAGAATGACCGATTTCGTGTATCGAAACCTCATTTGATCTCGCCTCAACGGTAGAAGTAGCAAAAAAACCACCCGAACCACCGTAAAAAGGAGTGTTTGAAAAGATAAATCCTTGATTAAAAGATGGGAAATTATCCGCTAATACACTATTTAACGCTGCATTATTTTGTGGCACAATCAAACGATGAATGCCTCCATAATCGAAAGTGGTGTTGAAATAAGTGTTAGCCACTAATACGGGATGATCCACAATATTCTCTGCAATATCGGTGGCATTAGCGGGATGATCCGCACCTGATTCAACAGATGGCACTTTGATGGCATATAAATTAAAAAAATTCTGATAATTGCTAAACGGCGGTTGTGTAAAGAGATTGTTTTTGAAATTCGTAACTTGTGTAATGAAGTCAGGCAATTGAGCATCAGTGTAGCCGTCGCTCAAAAAAACGAATTTTATCCGCTTTGTTGGTAACCCATTATCAACGATTGTTTCTACTGGAAAAACTTGGGCATGCGCTAATTTAAACATGCTTAAAAAAGCTAAAAGTAAGATTTTTGTTTTCATAATATGGATAGATTTTGTTGAAATTTGTTTGATTTATGTTCTAAAATAATTTTTTATTACCCCCCTCAGTATTTTAGCATTTTTTTATCTTTTTTTTCGTTAAAATATTGATTATCAATTGATTATAAACCTAACTTAATAACTATATTTTTATTTGGAAAAGTGTTTTTAGCTTTTTTTGAGATAAAATAGCTTCGCATTTGAGGTAATGAAATTGAGGACTAAATTGCACTCTTACAAAACAGTCTGTCTCTTTTTTAACAACTGTCACATTGTCTAATTTACCCTTTTCATTCGTGTATTCAAAATGCTGATTGATGGGGTCTTTAACTACTTCTTGAGCGAGT
Organism: Saprospiraceae bacterium; assembly: GCA_043728105.1. Taxonomy (GTDB): domain Bacteria; phylum Bacteroidota; class Bacteroidia; order Chitinophagales; family Saprospiraceae; genus JAAFJT01. The sequence goes on from JAYTMW010000962.1 coordinate 2,640, forward strand.
ATTTTTTGTTCAGCATCCAAAAAACTTATGAGCCAACTACCCTCTATCAATACGATGCCTTGTAGTGGTTTGTCTAAAAAACCGTTAACCAATTTTTTATTAACCATGTTGGCTGTTATAGAAGCATCTTCATCATTTTGGTTGATCTTCAGTTGAATAAAAAGGATTTGAGGCTCATTCGAAATGGCTTTTTGCAAGGAATCTATCTTGCTTTTAGTAACAATTAATGTCTTTTTTGAGCAACTAATCAAACTTAAAAAAAGACAAAAAAGACCTAAAAATTGATATTTAAAAGTTAAAACTTTCATTTGAAAACCAGAATTATTTTTTTATAGTTTCGTATTCTCTTTGCAACGAGTAAAAATAAAGTGGTCTTTTTTTTAAACACATTGGCATATATGGTACATGTAAATTACATAAAGTATTGATTATCAATATTTTACACGTAATACTATGTGTTCTATTTGTTTAAAAAAAACTTCAACTTGACCATGTTATTTTTACTATGTTCTTAAAAAGTAACATAGTAACAAAAATAATAAAAAATAAAGGAATTTCAAAAAGAATCAATTTAAGGTAGGTATTGTAATTTCTATTTTTAGAAGCTAAAAACCACCATAAAATAATAAAACCCTAATTCGACAGTACACGAATTAGGATTTTATTTTAAAAGATGGAAATTACTTAGTCCTTAGTTTTCAGCCAGAAAACGCATATTTTTAATGAATTTGTCGTGAGAAAAGCTAATTTCTGATTGCTCAAAGTTGACGGCTAAGTCATTACCAATTATGGTACAATTAACTTTCGTGTCTGCAAACCTAATTTTGATTTTAACATCACAAAATAAAGTCCGCTTGACTTATGAATGTCATCCAAAACAAGACTGCCCGTTGATAAATTTACTCTTTTTTCTATTACTAAAATACCAACACTATTCCATACTTGTATCTGCGCTGGCTCGTTTGAAAGCACATCATTCCATGTAATTGTCACGGGTGTAGAGGTCGTCGGATTTGGTGATATTTTTAGATTAAAATCAAATCCAAGTTCCGATGTAGCTGAACTTAACGCATTGATTATCAACGTTTTATCTTGACTCAAATCCACGATTTCGGACTGCATACTACCATTCGCATACTTAACTGTCACCTTATATTTTCCTTTAAAAGTGCGTACAGTTACTTCTCCCGTGGCGGACGTAACCACTTTTTCATCCTTCCACCATTTGTTAAAAACTTGGTCAAGAAAAGCTGTACCGCTTGGTTTGAGCGACCAATCGGTGTTGTAAATGGGTGCATTATTGAGCCAATGTGCACCATCCCAAAAACCCCACATCAAAAAGCCTTTCATGCTCGGATGCGCATAACAAATGGTCAAAATATCCCGCATATAGCTCGCTTGCACATCGGGATTGACCAAATTGCTGATGTCATATTCCGTCACTTTGGCTTCTAATTTATACTTATTCCAAAACTCATCTAAAATTTCTTTCACTCTCGGAATACCCGTTGGTGCCGATGAAAAATGCCCTTGAAAACCAATACCGTCAATGTTTGGCCCCACCGCCAATATTTCATCAATCCGTTGTTTCCAAATAGGAATATTAAGATTAGTACCGTCTCCCGCTTCCATGGCAATATAGTCATTGGTATAAAGTTTTGCGTTGGGCATCACGCTTTTGGTGTGCTTATAAATTTCAGCGTACAACTCACGACCCGTCGTGTAACCAGCCGTACCCGCAAAGCGATTTGCGTAATCATTGTTTGTCGTAAATTCATTGATAACATCCCAATCAATACACTCTTTTCCAACGCCAGCGTAATTTGCAACTTCTGTAATACGATCTAAAATACGTTTTTTTATGTAGGTGGGGCTTTGGGCAGCCGTAATGTCGGTGGGTGAAACTTGCCAGCCAGGCCAAACAAGGTTATGCCCCCGCACGCTGATATTTTTACTTTTTAACCAAGCGATATCCTTTGCTTTATCCGCTTTACTGCTAAACCAATTTTGCTCCCATCCATCCCATTTCAAGTCGTTTTCAAAGACAACTTCGTTAAAACCATGCCCTTTTCCGTCTAAATCAAGGATTTTCTGTTCATAAATAGCATTCAGTTCCGTGCCACCATTAAATTTATTACTGACAACGGCGGTGCCAAATTTGAACTCATGTTCCGTCATTTCAAACCGCACCTCGACATCTTTAACAGGTTGCCCAGCAGCATTAGTGACTTTTACCGTAAAATTTGCTTTCCTCAATTGGTCAATGCTAAGTTCGGCTTCTTTGCGCCACGGGGCATCGGCTTCAATGCCCACGTATTTATTGTTATCCAAATCAAGGGGCAGTTGATTGAAAATAAGCGTTTTTTCAAAATTTAAACATGCAAAGCCCCCAATTTCGATGGTTTGAGGCAAATTGCCCAAATGTAAACCCATCACCATTCCATCAACTGCATAAGCGGCAGTCGTTTCAATGGGAATGAGGTACATTTTCCAATTGCTTGTTGGGGTGAGAGTGGCGTAAATTTCTTTGTTATAATTGACCACATTTTCAGCAAAAAAATTCACTTGCGCTTTGGGCGTGGCACTACGAATCCACGCAACAATCAAGATTTTATCACCTTTTTGAATCGCTGTTTTATTCGTATATCTGTGCGCTGCATCCCACGGATTTGCCGTTTGAGTGATTGTGCGTTTTTGACCCGAAGTAAATATTGTGTTCGTTGAAGTAAAATTGGCAGTAGTGCCACCATAGTTGGTTACGATTCCCAAAGTGCCAGATTCAGTGTTGGGCAAAACCCATTTTGCGGTGTTAGGCAACGTAAATTTTTTAGTCAAAGAGTCCAACAACTTAACGTGATAGGCATCTTGCGCTTGCAAATTGAATAGAAAAAAACTTAAAATGATACTAATTACGTTTCTGTTGAACATGATGTATTGGTTTAGGTTAAAAAAATTGATACCTTAATGAAAAATAACGTTGTAAGGTATGCTCATAATATGACGAATAAAGCATCATTTTCCAAATTTCCCAAATTTACCATTTTAAGTTTATTTTATAGAATTGAATTTTTGTCACTTACTTTGAGAGACATGAGGTTGATTTTTTTACTTACTTTTTTGGGGGTTTTTGTGAAAAATACTGAGGGGGTAATTTAATCTGAATTAGGATATGTAGGATTTTAAGGATTTAGTAGGATTTTTCCGTGTTGGATAGTTTTTTAAGAAAAGTATCCAATTTAGAAAAAAATAGACAAAAATACTGAGGGGCCTCCTATATTTACAACCACAATATTCATATCATTCAACAAAAAAAATGAATCAAAACCCAAAAACAGTCATCCTGATTGGCTCTGGCATCATGAGCGCAACCCTCGGTATGTTGATTAATAGGCTGCAACCCGATTGGCACATCCACGTCTTTGAACGCTTGGATGCGGTGGCTCTCGAAAGCTCCGATGCTTGGAACAATGCTGGCACGGGACATGCCGCTTTTTGCGAACTCAACTATACCCAAGAGTTGGAAGACGGCACCATAGATTGCACAAAAGCCTTCAAAATTGATGAACAATTTGAGGTTTCTAAGCAATTTTGGGCATATTTGGTCGAAAGTGGCATCATGCAAAAGCCCGAAGATTTTATCAACAATGTGCCACATATCAGCTTTGTGACAGGTGAGGAAGATGTCAAATTCTTGAAAAAAAGATACGATACGATGACCCAAAATCATCTGTTCAGAGACATGCAATATACCGAAGATAAGGCGTTGCTCGCCGAGTGGATGCCCTTGATGATGCACCACCGTGACCCCAACGAAAAAGTGGCGGCTACAAAAATGGATTTGGGTACGGATGTCAATTTCGGCGCACTCTCTCGTGCCATGTTTAAGCATTTTGACCATCAAAGCAACACCACCATACACCTATCGCATGAGGTGCATGACATTGAGCGTGACGAAGTGACCGATGATTGGGTTATTACGGTAAAAGACTTAGAAAACGATGAAAAAAGAGATGTTTCAGCCCAATTTGTCTTCATTGGCGCAGGTGGTGGAGCGTTGTATTTGTTAGAAAAATCGGACATTCCAGAGGCAAGTGGCTACGGTGGTTTCCCCGTGAGTGGGCAGTGGTTGCGGTGCCGCAATGAAGCCGTGATTGCGCAACACACCGCCAAAGTGTATGGAAAAGCTGCCGTTGGAACGCCACCAATGTCGGTACCTCATTTGGACAAAAGGGTTATCAATGGTAAGGCAGAATTGCTTTTTGGACCATTTGCAGGCTTTTCAACCAAGTTTTTAAAGCACGGTTCTTACATGGATTTATTCAAATCTTTGGAATGGGATAACCTGATGCCGATGATTCGGGCGGGCTTAGATAACATCCCTTTGACCCAATATCTCATCCAACAAGTGCGCCAAACACCCGAAGAAAAATTGGAAGCCCTCCAAGAATTTTTTCCCGACGCTCGCATGGAAGACTGGACGTTGGAAGTTGCAGGACAACGGGTTCAAGTCATCAAAAAAGATAAGGACAAAGGCGGCGTTTTGGAGTTTGGAACGGAAATAGTTCACGCTGCCGATGGCACAATTGCAGCACTTTTGGGTGCATCGCCCGGAGCTTCCACCTCTGTATCTGCCATGTTAGATGTCTTAAAAAAATGTTTTCCAAACCATATAAAAAGCACGAATTGGCAAACAAAAATCAAAGAAATGATACCGAGCTATGGCGAAAGTTTGGCTTTGGATGAAGATCTTTGTATCATGATGAGGAACTGGACGACTAAGGAATTGAAGTTGGATGATTGATAGGCCCCATTATTCCCTTAATACGATTTAAAACAAGGTTTAACTTTCTGCATTTTCCTACCATCCTTTTAAGTGTAAAAATTAACTTTGCGATTACGGATGAACTAAAACGAATTTTACACAATTATTCATCTAATTCGTCCTAAATTCGCCTCATTCGTGTCAAATTCTTAATTTTTAATTTTTAATTCAAAGTATGGCAAGACCATCTTCCAAACCGAAAGGAGAAAACGCAAACCCCGAAGACAACCAAACCCCGTTGATGCGGCAATATTATCAGACCAAAGCGAAGCATCCTGATGCGCTTTTGCTGTTCCGTGTGGGTGATTTTTACGAGACTTTTGGGGAGGATGCTATCACGACTTCACGGGTTGTGGGCATCGTTTTGACGAGCCGAAACAATGGTGGAAATGATGTGGAATTGGCGGGTTTTCCGTATCATTCTCTGGATGTTTATTTGCCCAAAATGGTGCGGGCGGGCTATCGGGTGGCGATTTGTGAGCAATTGGAAAAGCCGCAGCCAGGCCGTGTGGTGCGTAGAGGTGTAACGGAAATCATTACGCCTGGCGTGACGAGCGACGATAAACTTTTGGATCAAAGACAGAACAATTATTTGGCTTCCATTGCGCACCACCGTGGCGAATTTGGGGTCGCTTTTTTGGATATTTCGACGGGCGAGTTGCTCGTGACGGAGGGGGATGCGGCGTATTTGGATAAAATTTTACAGACGTTTTCGCCCGCCGAAATTGTGTTGCCTAAAAGCTATAAAAAAGAGTTTGAAGAGCGTTTTGGCGACAAATATTACACCTATTTTTTGGATGAATGGGTCTATCAAGAGGACTATGGTCGCTCAAAATTGTTGGAGCATTTCAAAACGCCCACGCTGAAAGGTTTTGGGATTGAAGAACTCGCTTTATCGCAGTCGGCGGCGGGTGTGGCGTTGCATTATTTGGCAACCACTGAGAACCATAATCTCAAACACATCAACAATATTACTCGGCTTTTGCCCGACCGTTACGTGTGGCTCGATCGGTTCACGATTCGCAATTTGGAGCTTGTTTCTACGAACCACGAGACGGGCAAATCACTCTTGGATATTTTGGACAAGACCCTCTCCCCCATGGGCGCACGCCTGTTGAAAAAATGGGTTTTGTTGCCCTTGAAAGACAAAGCGGCGATTGATAATAGATTGAGTACCGTTTCGTATCTTATTGATAATCAAGCATTTAAACATGAAATAGAAACGCATATTAAGCAAATCGGCGATTTGGAACGTTTGATTTCAAAAGTGCCTTTGGGCAAAATAAACCCTCGTGAGGTGCGGCAATTGTCTCGTGCATTGGCTCAAATTGAGCCAATTCAATTTATACTGAGGGGGTCGAATGAGGCGATGAAAAAGATGGCGGATACGCTCAATCCGTGCAAATCCATCAAGGAAGATATTGAAAAAACGCTCGTGGAAGAGCCGCCCGTGAACCTCACAAAAGGCGGTGTCATTGCCGATGGTGCGAATGCGGATTTGGATGAATTGCGGGATGTAATACGCAACGCACAACAGCTTTTAATCAATATTCAGCAACAAGAAATTGAAAAAACGGGTATTTCGAGTCTCAAAATTGGCTTCAATAATGTGTTTGGCTACTTTTTGGAAGTGACTGCTCGATACAAAAATATTGACATCCCGCAAGATTGGATTCGGAAGCAAACCCTCGCCAATGCGGAGCGTTATATCACGCCCGAATTGAAGGTTTTGGAGGAAAAAATATTAGGTGCCGAAGAAAAAATACAGGCTTTGGAAGACATGATGTTTCAAAAACTCGTGGGTTCGTTGCTTGATTTTATACAGCCGATTCAGCAAAATTGTCAGACCATTGCGATTTTGGATTGCTTGCGTTCTTACGCCGATATTTCGACCAAACACCATTACCAAAAACCCGAAATTACTGAGGGGTATGAGATTGACATCACGCAAGGTCGGCATCCCGTCATCGAACAGCAATTGCCGTTGGGCGAATCTTACGTGCCAAATGATGTGTATTTGGACAACGAAGGGCAACAAATTATGATGATAACGGGCCCTAATATGGCGGGTAAATCTGCCCTTTTGCGGCAGACGGCTTTGATATGTTTGATGGCTCAAATGGGCTGTTTTGTGCCTGCCGAAAAAGCGGTGATTGGGGTTTTGGACAGGGTTTTTACACGGGTTGGGGCGAGTGATAATATATCGAGTGGCGAGTCCACTTTTATGGTCGAAATGAACGAAACGGCTTCCATTATGAACAATATTTCGGATAGGTCGCTGATACTTTTGGACGAGATTGGCAGAGGCACTTCCACCTACGATGGCATCTCGATTGCGTGGTCCATTGCGGAGTTTTTGCACGACAATGTGATGCGCCCTAAAACCTTGTTCGCTACGCACTATCACGAGCTTAACGAATTGGCAGAGAAGCATTTACGCATTAAAAACTTTCATGTTGCGACAAAAGAAGTGGGTCAAAAAGTCATCTTTTTGCGCAAGTTGACGGAAGGCGGAAGTGAACATTCCTTTGGTGTGCATGTGGCAAAAATGGCGGGTATGCCGCCCGTAATTGTGCAACGAGCGAATGAAATTTTGAGTCAATTGGAGCAAAAACACATTGAGGTTGATACGACTGAAAACAATCGCCCCCTTCCCGCAAGTGTGCGGGATTTCGCTGCGCTCAACAGTATTGAAAGCAAAAATACGACAAAAATGAAGCTCGCAAACGCCACCGATAAACCGATGCAACTCAACTTTTTTGACATCGGCGACCCTCGTCTGCAACGCATAAAAGATGCCCTCGATGGTATGGATTTGAACGCCACTACGCCCATCGAATTGATGATGAAAGTGGCGGAGTGGAAACGGATGTTGGAGGGCTGAATTAGGAGTGATATTTGAATTAGGATACGTAGGATTAGAAAAGGATTTTTTAAGATTTTAAACCGTATCTAAAAATTCTACAAAATCCTTTTTAATCCTACGTATCCTAAATTAATAGAAATCCCTAATTCAGATCAGCAATTCCGTATATGACCAAATAGAACCACAGATGCCACAGATTTAACAGATTAGGACTGATTTTCTTACACCTTTTTTCTTAAAAATCACTAAAAA